>CAYGZC010000117.1:0-5058 GCA_964354225.1 uncultured Chlorobiaceae bacterium
GAACGCGCCGCAGTTTGTTTTAACGTTATCAGAAAGTTTAGACACATCCACGTCCGGTACTTTTCGCTCCATCACATATTGCACAACAGTGCTTCGTGCTATCGCAAGTAAATCTTTTTTATCCTTTTCACTTAGACTGAACTGGGTTTTCTTTTCTTTTAATGAAATCGCGATAGCATTGTATCCAACAACTCTCGATTTGTCTCCATATTCAGTATCCCCTGAATTTTTATACTGAATATGTGTGAAAGAAACATCGGGATTATTTTGAGTGATGTAAAGAAGCGTAAGTACAGACGTCCAACCGCATAGACTTGTTGCCAGGTTTGGAATTTCTTTTCTCTCATTTTCCCCCATGGCGGAAATTAACTTCTCTGGAGAATTGGACATAATAGTATTTGCTGTCGCTTGATCGACTTTTACCGCATCATCATATGAAGGATAATGCGAAAAATCGGTGCTGATAATGAAAAGATTATTCAAACCAAAATATGGTCTAAGCGCCTCAGCGATTTTCTTACACATCTCAGGTGACTGCGTACCTAAAACGATTGGAACAATCTGGAAATCTTTTTTCATTTTGTATCGCAAGAAAGGCAGTTGTACTTCTAAGCTATGTTCACGTGCATGTGCGTCGGTTCTATTTGAAAAGAAATCATGATTCTTAATCAGCTGCTCAGCAAGCCGCTTATTTACTTTTACATTCCCAAGAGGGGTAATAAAATCGCCCTGACTGTAAATTGATGCACCTTCAAAAGCAATATGATGGCTGGAACCGATGATGAAGATATTATCATACTGTTTATTCGGATCTATCTGGTTAAAGCTTGATGCAGCCACTTCACCGGAGTAAACATATCCAGCATGTGGTACAATAACAGCAACAACATTTTGAATATCTTTAGCGGGTATCGCCTTGGAGAATAATACTTTTAATGTTGATCTTAACTCGGCTGGGTCAGATTGATAGAATTGACCAGCAACGGCGGGCTGCCTGTCTGTTTGATTTCCTTGCTGCTTGCAACTTGCAGATAAAACTGAAACGATGAGAACTATAAATAACTTAAAGAAATATCCTTTCATAATTCCACCTCATTGAAATAATTTTACTCTATCGAAGTTTTAGTATGCCACTTATCCGCCACCAATGAATCGATTATCTGCTGACCCCGGTGTCCAAAGATCGGATGAACTTGCATCGATAACTCATCGGCAAGCTGGATAGCTACTTTTGCTGGCGGTGTTTTTTTAAAACGAGATTCTTCAAGAACCTTTTTCGCAATGCGATAAATAGAAAATTCCCAATCTTTGGCAAGATGCTGTTCAATAAAAGAATCTCCACGAAAATAACCATATTGTTCGTTCGCACAATTGACGATACCCATACGATTCGTTAAAAAATCGGGAACGTATGCGATCCCTTTTTCGTACAATAATTTATCGTCCCGCTCACTATCCTCAAGCTGATTATTGGCTGCCCCGCAAACAATCTTTGCTTTGATCATTGGAATCGTGTGAGGATTTAGGATGGCGCCGGTTGCGCACGGAGAAAATATATCGCATTCAGTTTGGAAGATAGATTTATCATCGAGTGAGACTACGCTGGCTTCAAGATTTTTTCCAACATATTTTTCTCGGACTTCTTTGACTGTATGGGGATTGATATCGCAAGCAATAACTTTACGAACGTTATTTTCAAACAAATATTGGATGAGAGGACCGGCAACATGTCCCATTCCCTGAACAGCAATTGTTTTTCCTTCCAATTTACCATCGCCGATAAAATCTAACGCAGCTTCCATCCCTGAGATTACTCCGCGTGCTGTTGGCACAGAGGGATTACCGCTGCCCCCAAGCCGCGCCGGGATACAGGTTGTAAACCTCGTCCGCATAAATACGTTTGCCATATCGGTAACATCAGTTCCAACATCTTCGGCGGTTACGTAACAACCGCGAAGCGAGCTCATCAATTCACCAAATTCCTGGTAGATTGAAGAACGAGTTAACTGATTGTTTTTATCTACCGCCGGATTAACAGCCATTACACCCTTGCCTCCACCCCACCAAATTCCAGCCAACGCGTTTTTCATTGTCATTCCGACTGCAAGACGTAATCCATCTCTCAGATAATCTTCAACTGTATTATAATTCCAATAACGCACACCGCCTGCCGCCTGCCCCCTGCGTGTCCGATGGATAAAAGCTCCTTGTAATGTGTCGTATTTTCTACTGACCTGAAGAAAAATTCCTTCGTGCATCACAAAATCTCTTCTATCGGATTGGATGAACCGGGCGATTGGCTGTAATTGTTTATGCGAGCTTCGAACAATTTTATTCTTAGCATCATAGATAAAATAAAATCGACCGATATTTTCTTCTTTGAGGAACGAGATAAACTCTTGCGGTGTAAGCTGTAATAGATTAACGCCTTTTGCCATGAAATTCTCCGATAATTTTGTAGCAAGATATGGTTTGGCCGATCATTGGCTCTCCTCTTTTTCCATCTGCTCGATGAGTTTTTTCTGCTCGTCAACTTTGGCTTTCATTTGTGCGATTAGCTTTTTAAACTCTTCATCATTTCGTATGTTTTCAAAGCGGGGATCTCTCAAGATTAATTGATAATCTCTTTGCCCTCCAACTATTGCTTTCTGCAAATATGTATATGCTTCCTTCTTCTTTCCCTTAATTGCGTAGATCATTGAAAGTGTGAGTTCGGGATCTCCACGTTGACATCCACGTTGCACTTGTTCCATTGCAAGTTTCTCTTCTTTCGAAAGTACTTTTTGTACTTGGTCACGTTTTGCTTCTTTCATGAGAATATAACCCCACATCGTACCGCCGCTTGAATCATTGATTGTTTCACTCGATGATCTTAAGGCAAGTGACCTCTGATAATACTGTTTTGCTTCGATTAGATTTTTAGTCATCGCAGAAACATAACCTGCATGTTTAAAAAATATTGGATTATCAACATTAAGATCTGATAATTTATTTATTAATTCTTTTGCTTCATAGTCTCTTCCCTGTGATAGATAATACCTGATTGTATAAAAATAAACAGCTGGGTGATCAAATTGTAATTCAGAATCCTTTTTAATGAAATGCTCAGCTTTTCTAGTATCTCCTATAATACGATAAATATCACCAATCGCACTTTGCTCTCCTACATGTATTGGCTCTATTAAAAGACATTCTTTAAAATATTGCAATGACTTGCTAAGTTCACCGAGTGTAAAATAACTACTGGCTATAACATTGTCGGCATGATGAGATAATTCTTTTGATTTTAAACTGGCTTCTATAGATTTGTTTATAAAACCCTCCAAATAGTATACTAAAGCTAGAGACAAATATGCCATACTTGAATTTTTATCCAGTGTTATTGCTTTTGTACTTGTCTGCATTGCTGAATCATACCAATTCACAGGAAATCCATATCTAAAAACCCGTTGACAATATGCGTAGCCAAGGTTTGCTAATGCATCTGCAAACATCGAATCTAATAAAATAGCCTTCTTGAATAGCTCTATAGCTCTCTCATTATCTTGTTTTTTGTACCTTAAGTAATATTCACGACCCTTGATGTAATAATCATATGCTTCGGTATTTTTCGTAGGTATTTTTTCAATATGTTCTTTCTCTCTTGGTGTCAATTTTACTTTCAATGCCTCTGCAATCTTCTGTGCCACATCACTCTGGATAGCAAAGACATCCTTCATGTCCCTGTCATAGGTCTCAGCCCACAAGTGCTTATCCGTTTCAGCGTCAATGAGTTGGCTTGAGATTCTGATGCGGTTCCCCGAACGTCTGGCACTCCCCTCCAAGACAACACCCGCATGTACCTCATTCCCTATCTCTCTCAATGATTTCTTCATTCCCTTATACTGCATCATCGTTGTGCGGGATATGACATTGAGTTCACCAATTTTCGATAGTTGTGTTAGAATGTCCTCCATGATGCCATCGGTGAAGTATTCATCTTCCTGATTCCCGCTAAGATTTGCAAAAGGAAGAACTGCTATGGTTCTCTTATGCGTTGAGCTTGGTTGTGTTGGTAATATGAAAAGATATATCCCCACGGCAACAAGCACGGTAATAACTGCGGCTGCCATCCGGTACCAATATTTTCTCTTACGGACATGCGTCTGTTTTAGTTGTGATGTCGGTGTTATTGACTGACTAATTGTTCGCTGGATATGCTTGAGGTCTGCAATAAGGTCTGCCGTTGTTTGATACCGTTCGTCAGGAGTTTTCTCCAAACATTTATTTACGACTCGTTCCAATTCCAACGGTATACCACTGCGCAAACCTGTTACGGGTTCAGGTGCGACATTTGTAATCTGATATGCGATTGCCTGCTCGTAATCACCCTTGAATGGAAGTTGCCCTGTTAACATCTCATAGAGTACCACACCAAGAGACCATACATCTGTCCGATGATCAACTGTATCACCTTTTACCTGTTCGGGAGACATATAGGGTGCTGTACCAACTGTTGAGCCGGTCTTAGTAAGTTTCGTCAGACCTCTCAACTTTGCAAGTCCAAAATCCAGAATCTTAACAGTTCCATCGGTTGTTATAAGAATATTGGCTGGTTTAATATCGCGGTGGACTATGCTCTTTTCATGTGCCTTTGATAATCCAAGAGCAATTTGAGTGGTGATATTGATGGCGTCGTCCACCTTCAACGGTGAGCGTTCGATCTTATCCTTGAGTGTTTCTCCATCATAACAAGCCACTGCAATGTAGAGTTGACCATTATCTGTTTCATCAATCTCGTGTATTGTACAAATGTTTGTATGATCTAATGCGGATGCAGCCTTTGCTTCATGAATAAATCTTTCCCTCGCATCTCGATCTTTCGTAAGCTCTATAGGAAGAAATTTTAGAGCAACGGCTCGGTCGAGCTTAGTGTCATGGGCTTTGTAAACAACGCCCATCCCACCTTCACCCAATTTTTCTAGAATTTTATAATGGGATATAGTCTGCCCGATCATAAGCCACACCTCCCGCTTCCGCTTCGCTCCAGCGGGATCCTCAAAACTTCAACTACTCGTT
>CAYGZC010000118.1:0-3094 GCA_964354225.1 uncultured Chlorobiaceae bacterium
AAAGTGATGAGAAAGTTGGTAACCGGAAAACAATTAACATTGCTTGATTAATATCATGTATTTTCTAACTGAAATCAAAGAAGGCTTGATCATCGCGTTCCGTGCGATACGGGCTAATAAAATGCGATCCGTTTTGACAACACTCGGCATCGTTATTGGTATCGTTTCGGTGACATTAATGGCAACTGCTATCGAAGGTGTAAATCGTGCTTTCGAAAAAAGTGCTTCAGCTTTCGGATCGAAAGTTCTCTACGTCCAGAAATTTCCGTGGATGAGTGGAGACGATTGGTGGTCGTTTCGAAACCGGAGAGATATGAAAGTAGAATATGCCAGCTATATTTCTCAACAAGCAACACTGGTGGATGCTGTTGCTCCTTCTGTTTTTACAATGAAAGATGCACGAATGGGATCCCGAACTATGCTTAGCACTTTCGTAACCGGAACCACGAATCAATATCAGGAAGCATCGGGAACGACGATAGAGGATGGTCGGTTTTTTTCACAAGAGGAATCCGACGGTGGCCGCCCAGTGTGTGCCATTGGTGCGAACGTTGCCGAGACACTGTTCCCATCAACCGATCCTATTGGGCAAACAATTAAAGTTGGCGGTTTCCCTTACACAGTCCTTGCTGTGTTCGAGAAGCAGGGTGGATTATTCGGAACATTTACATCCGATAATAGAATATTTGTGCCTATCAATTCCTTTATGAATCAATTTGGCTCGCGGCGTGACGTATTGATCAGCGCTCGTGTCGCAGCGGGGATCGACATCGAAGAAGCCAAGGAAGAACTTCGGGGTATCATGCGTAAGCTACGTCATCTTCCCCCCGGAGTGAAAGATGATTTTAATATAAACGAGCAAGAGATGCTTACCCAAGTCTTTGGAATGATTACAGGTATAATTGCTGGTATCGGTTTTTTTATTACGGGATTGTCACTCTTTGTCGGCGGTATTGGGATTATGAATATTATGTATGTTTCGGTGACCGAGCGAACTAGGGAGATTGGTATTCGGAAAGCAATCGGTGCGAAACGAAGAACGATTCTTTTCCAATTTCTTATTGAAGCAGCTATCATCTGTCTTATTGGCGGTATCATCGGATTGATGATCGCATATCCGTTGAGCATTATTGCAGATCAAATTCTACCAACTGCAATGCCAGTATCCGTAGTTCTTCTTTCATTGCTTGTTTCACTTCTTGTTGGTGTAATCTCGGGATTCTTGCCTGCGTACAAAGCTTCAAAATTAGATCCTGTTGATGCTCTTCGCTACGAGTGATCGATGACCGGTATGATTGAAACATTCCTGCATGAGGTGAAAGAAAGTCTCACGATGGCAGTCGTCTCCATCCGGACGAATAAGCTTCGTTCTATACTTACTCTCCTTGGTATTGCGGTTGGTGTTTTTTCTATCATTAGCGTTATGACTGCGATGGGAGTTCTCGTGAACAGCATCCAGAGTGGTATAACGTTCCTCGGGGCGAATACATTCCAAGTGCAGAGAACTCCCGATATGATGGCCGGTGATCCGAAAGAAATGATCAAAGTCATGAATCGGAAGAGGATTACTTACGAGCAAGCACTAAGAGTTAAAGAATCTGCAACACTTGCAACTGCCGTTGGTATATTCTGTTATCTGAATACCAGCAAGGTTATTGTAGCTGAAGATGGAAAAAAAACAAATCCAAACGTGAGTATTACTGGCCGCGATGTCGAGAGTTTTTTAGCAAACAACTGGATCATCGAAGACGGTCGATTATTTAGCCAAGCTGAAATAAATTCGGGCAGTTATGTTGCTATTCTTGGGTCAGATGTTGTGAAAAAACTTTATCCCAAAAACGATCCGATTGGTCAGACTATCCGAGTAGATGGACGGAAGTATCAAGTTATTGGTACACTTCAATCAAAAGGTTCAGTCCTTGGTGGAGGAGATCAGTTATACGCGCTTATTCCGCTGAATACCTTTTTTAATGTGTATGGAAAGGATCAGGAATTTTCATTCAAAGTGCAGGCAGAACCGATCAACCTGGAGGATTGTATGGAGCAGGTAACTGGAATAATGAGAGCCGTACGCCACGTTCCACCTGGTGCTGAAGATGATTTCTCTATTACCTCGAATGATTCCTTAATCAACCAATTTAATGATTTTACAAAATATCTTCGTCTGGGAATAATCATTGTCAGCAGCATCGCGCTGCTGGCGGCGGGTGTTGGTATTATGAACATAATGCTTGTTTCTGTAACTGAGCGAACGAGAGAAATCGGAATTCGCAAGGCGGTTGGTGCGCGAAAAACAAACATTATGACACAATTTGTTTTGGAAGCCGTTCTACTGAGCGAATTCGGCGGTGTAATTGGGATTATCTTTGGTATCCTCTGTGGAAATATCATCGCATTTTCATTTGATGCCCAGCCAATCATTCCTTACGATTGGGTAACCATTGGATTTGTCTCGTGCAGTATTATTGGAATAACTTTCGGTGTCTATCCCGCCTGGAAAGCCGCCAACCTCGATCCAATTGAATCGCTTCGTTATGAATAAAAGGTGGTTAACATGAGTCAAGTAATTGAGACTATAGTTCATGAGTTACGAGAAAGTTTAACAATGGCGCTTGTTGCCTTAAGGATCAACAAGCTCCGTTCTATTCTAACGCTGCTCGGAATTGCCGTTGGTGTTTTTTCAATTATCGCTGTGATGACTGCGATGGGTGTACTCATCAATGGTATTGAGAGTGGAATTAGCCAGCTCGGTGCGAATACTTTTCAAATCCAGAGAGTACCATTTTTTCGTTCTGGTGACCCGCAGGAAAGGGCGAAACTTAGGAAAAGAAAAAATATTGAATATTCTCAAGGACTTGCTGTAAAAGAAAAATCTACCTTAGCGAAGGCAATCGGGCTTGAAGCATGGACTGAAGGAAAAATCATCACAACTACTACCGGGCAAAAAACCAACCCTAATGTTAGCATTGTAGGGGAAGACATAGAGGGCTTTATAACGAATAATTGGATTATTGATGATGGCAGGCTTTTCACATCGGACGAGCTTAGTTCTGGGAAGATGGTAGCAATCTTAGGTAATCAGGTTGTAAATAAA
>CAYGZC010000119.1:0-5351 GCA_964354225.1 uncultured Chlorobiaceae bacterium
GCCCAATTAGTTCCGAATTGGAATTCCATCGGAATACCCGTGACAACTCCAACAACAAAGTTAATCCCGAAAATCTTTGCCCAGAAACGGGCAGCTTTGTTATAGTGTTCATTCTTTTTCTTGATCGCTAAGAATTTTAAAATTACGATAAGTAATGCTAATCCCATCGTTAACTGTGGGAAGAGATAATGGAATGAGATCGTAAAAGCAAATTGGAGTCGGTCAATTAGTAACGCATCATTCATGGATTGCCTCTTTCATTGATTGAATATCACTTTGTGTACGCATCGTTCAGGTATTTGAAAAGTTTTTCTTTCATTTGGTCTCTAACTAAACGAAAAACATTTAAGACTTCTTCTTCAGTTCCCTTAGCTTTCACAGGATCAGTGAATCCCATGTGTACTTTATTTTCATCACCGATCCAAACAGGACAGAGTGCATCACCCTCATCGCAAACTGTAATTACGATATCAAATTTCTGTCCGTAAAATTCCGAAACTGCTTTCGAGCGTTGCTCTCGGATATCAATTCCAATCTCATCCATCACTCTGATTGCATTCGGATGAACGAATGTCGCCATGTAACCCGCTGATTCGACATCGAAATATTTACCGAGATAATGGCGTGTCAATCCTTCAGCCATCTGACTGCGACAGGAGTTTGCTGCACATAAAAAAAGAACACGGAGTTTTGCTTTAGTCTCAGTCATATTCATAAGACCAAATTAAAAAGATAACCGACTATTGTAATACCAACTGCCACAATACCGACGAATGTAAAAATAAGCTGCAGCTTTAGGACTTTCTTCAGAATAATCGTTTCGGGCAGCGATAAGCCGATAACACTCATCATAAAAGCGAGAACAGTTCCAAGAGACGCACCTTTCTCCAACAAAGCTTGGACGATCGGAATAATACCGGCAGCATTTGAATACATCGGAACTCCAATGATGACAGCAATTGGAACAGACCACCAAGCGCTCTTGCCCATCAAGCCAGCCATAAAATTCTCCGGAACGTACCCGTGAATACATGAACCGACTCCGATACCAATGACTATGTAAATCCAAACTTTTGCAACAATTTCTTTTACCGCGTCAACACCTGCTGTGATTCTTTGTGAAAAAGGGATTTTTTCTTCAGTGATATCCAGATGACCTGCTTTGACCTGATAAACCCACTCTTCAACATATCTTTCAAGTTTAAGTCTGCCAATAATATAACCGGATAGAATCGCAATAATTAATCCAGTTGACATGTACAGCAGTGCTGTTTTCCAACCAAACAAACCAAATAAAAGAACAAGAGCAACTTCGTTTATCATAGGCGCCGCGATCAGGAAGGAAAACGTTACACCGAGTGGAACACCTGATTCTACAAATCCGAGAAACAACGGTATCGCCGAGCAGGAACAGAACGGCGTTACGATTCCAAGCAAGCTTGCTAAAACATTTCCTACAAATAATTTTTTACCGCCAAGGATTTTTCTTGTGCGTTCCGGTGAAAAGTAGCTCCTGATTATTCCCACTATGAAAACTATCAAAGTCAGTAATAGTAAGACTTTGGGGACTTCGAATATGAAAAAGCGGATTGCTTCAGTAAGATGGCTCCCTTTCTCCATTCCGTAAAATGAATCAATTAAAAAATCAGTGAATGGCTGTAGATAATAATATAATGCAACCCAAACAGGAAATAGCATGAAAGGAATTATTAATTTATTTTTCATCTGTTACTCCGGACAATGCACTAAAACTAATTCCAATCAGATTATTTTATTTGTTGGCATAAGTATTTACTGTAAAATATTTTCGTTGAAAATACAACGCCACATTTACCAAACCGATTAACACCGGGACTTCGACCAGAGGACCGATCACTGCCGCAAATGCCTCACCTGAGTTTATGCCAAATACAGCGATTGTAACCGCAATTGCCAGCTCAAAATTGTTACTTGCCGCTGTAAATGAGAGTGTCGCAGTCTTGGAATAATCAGCCCCGATTTTTCTGCCGAGATAAAATGAAACGAGAAACATTATAACAAAATAAATGACTAACGGAATCGCGATACGTACCACATCCAGCGGAATCTTGACAATATACTCACCTTTCAAAGAGAACATCACAACGATGGTAAATAAAAGTGCAATCAATGTGATCGGAGAAATCTTCGGGATAAATTTTTGTTCATACCATTGCTTACTTTTTAATTTAAGAAGAGTGAAGCGTGTAATAATTCCTGCCAAGAAAGGAATTCCGAGATATACAAAAACACTTTCCGCAATTTGCCCGATTGTTATATTAACCGTAAAAGTTTTTAAGCCGAGCCATGAAGGGAACACGGTTAAAAAGACATAAGCGTAAACCGAAAAGAAGAGTACCTGAAAGATTGAATTAAATGCAACCAAACCGGCAGCATATTCTGTATCTCCTTTTGCAAGCTCATTCCATACAATAACCATTGCGATGCATCTTGCTAAACCAATCAGAATTAAACCAGCCATATACTCAGGATAATCCGGAAGGAAGATTATTGCAAGAACGAACATTAGAATTGGTCCGATTATCCAATTCTGAACAAGCGAAAGAGATAGAACTTTTACATTTCGGAAAACATCGCCGAGTTCTTCATACTTAACCTTTGCCAGCGGCGGATACATCATCAAAATCAAACCGATAGCGATTGGGATGTTTGTTGTTCCACTTTGAAATGAATTCCAGAAATTGACTATCCCCGGAAAAAGATAACCTGAAAATACACCGACAAACATGGCGAGGAATATCCACAATGTTAAATATCGGTCTAAGAACGATAGTTTTTTTGTAACCGTTGACATATTTGCCTCGTTATTTTGTTTCTTCTGTTGCTAACGCATTCATCAACCAATGAGTTAGTGTTGATTTCGTAGGAAGTTTGCCGCTAAGCACAACCTTGCCATTGATAACTAATCCGGGTGTGCTCATGATTCCATAAGCGGCAATTTCTTTGAAGTCTGTAACTTTCTGGATATTTGCTTCGATGTTATTTTCAGCAACTACCTGATGGCAAAGCTTTTCCAGGTTAGTACAATTCGTGCACCCGGCACCTAAAATCTTTATGTCTAACATTTTTTAGCTCCTCAATTTTTCTTGATAGAATGTATAAAAATCGTTTTTTATCTGATCGCGAATTTTTCTATTTTTTCTTTTTAGATTTTTCTGGATAAATGACACAATATGTAGTACATGTCCCATCCCTGATTGCTCGTTTCAATTGAAGCAAATCCCCTTTTAGATTCAGATTTAGATCGAAAATGTCTTTTAATTCTTTCATCAATCGTTTTGTCGTTTCATCCTCGGCATTCGCGAGTGAATAGATCACCCACATCCCTTTGCGTTCATCAACAACCAAACCTGCATTCTTAAGATAAGTGAGATGGCGCGAAACTTTCGGCTGTGAGAATTTGAGGATACGCTGTATATCGCAGACACATAATTCTTCGGTGTGCACCAGAAGATTAAGAATCCGAAGCCGGGATTCATCGCATAATGCTTTAAAAAGATTTGCAAGGTCACGCATGAGTAATTCCTTTTTCAATAATCATCATAATACTCGAAATATGTACATCAGACAAAAATAAACTCCAACGATAATAAATACACCGCCTGTAATTCGCCTCACCCACAATTCTATCTGGGTAAGTTTGTTGAATACTTTACCGACAAGCTGAGCGCTGAACGCGATTAGAAAAGAAAAAACAAAAACGGGCAACGCAGTCCCGACTCCATAAATAGAAGGCAGTAAGATATTCGATTGGTGTTTTAACGACAACGGTATAAGACTTCCAAAGAAAAGCGCTGCTGAAGTCGGACAGAACGAAAGCGCGAACAACATCCCTAAAAATCCGGCGCCCATGACTCCACTTCTGGCAATACGCTCATGTATTTTATGATCGGTTCGGATTCCGGGGATAGAAATTGAAAGAAGTTCGAGCAGAAACATCCCAACAATAATAAGAATCGGTCCCAATAATTTATTCATAAATTTCTGGAGCACGTTTGAAACTTCCGGTATCGCGAGAATGCTGGAGATCACCACAACTGCGATCAACAAATAAGTCAACATCCTGCCAATCGTATAAGTTAAACCGGATATCAATACCGAGCGGGTATTGCCTACCCGCCTGCCAATGTATGAGATTGCGGCGATGTTCGTTGCAAGTGGGCAAGGACTTACGGATGTCATGATCCCAAGCCACAAAGCCGATAGACCACCAACGAGAAGTGTATCCATTAAGTATTCCCCTCAAGGTATGATTTCACTTCTTCTTGTACATAAAGAAGATATGCCTCCTTCATACCAACAAGCTCCCATATCTTTTCCAAATTCTTCCATCGCTGCTGTTTACCGTTTCGTAATTCGACGAGAACCAGCGATTGAGAATAAAGCTTGTAATCGTTTTCAAAATGTTCATTACCTGCATCTTCGATGTTGACGATTTTCCATTCCAATTGTCCATTTTTTAATTGCTCAGTAAATCCATTCTTAATGGCTTCATCCGAGTATTCTTCAAGTTTAATACATGTCGGACAGCGTATCGTTCGATGGAAATAATAAACAACGATTTTTCCCATACCAGAATTATTATCTCTTGCCATTGCTTCTCGCATTGTATCTTGAGAATTTGAATCGGCCAATGAACCTTGAGTAATATATGTTTCATTTATCGACAGGTTGTTCGCAGCTTGCTTTGGTGTGAATTCTTTAGCAAGAAGAAATACCACACTAACAATGACAAAGAGAAGAAGAACAACCGTTACGATTTTTTTTGTGTTCATAAATGATCATTTCTACATTTTTAGCGTAACAATAAGCAATATTAAATATGGAACCGAGAGATTAAATTGGTTATAAGGATATATGCATAGACAAATATAGCTAATATTTTTGGATTAATCAAGTACCATTCACTTTGAAATCATAGTGGATATGGATAAATAGACGTCTATGTAGACGACGATCCAGAGCGCGAAAAAAATGAGGGTTAGAGCGAATTTATGTGCGACTCATTTGACTAATGATACTCCGAAAAATGAATCGCACTTACTACCGAATTGTTTGTTACAACTTAATGCAACTATGGAATTTTATTCAGGGCCTGATCAAGATCATCCCTTAAATCTTCATAATCTTCACAACCGACTGCGATGCGAACAAGCTCATCAGCAATGCCGGATTTTTCACGTTCTATCTTAGCCATGGAAGCGTGGGTCATTGAAGCTGGATGTTCAATCAAGGAATCAACGCCGCCAAGTGAGACGGCGAGGATGAATAATTTGACATTATTCATAACAATCTTTCCACCTTCGATGCCA
>CAYGZC010000120.1:0-4531 GCA_964354225.1 uncultured Chlorobiaceae bacterium
ATCATGTTGTGAAGATTGAAACTCGCGATGAAACGATTTCCGGGTATGTTGAATGGAAACGTTACAAGACAGCGGATGAATGGATGAGTGTGCCGATGAAATATGAAAAGGGAAGTCATTCCGCCGAACTTCCTCACCAGCCGCCAGCGGGAAAGCTGGTGTACCGTGTAACACTGCAAGATGCGCAACTAACAGTTACACTTCCGGAAAAGGATGCCGTTGTCATCAGGTTCAGAGGAGATGTTCCGGCGGCAGCACTCATCATTCACGTTGCATTGATGTTTATAGGGCTGGTAGTTTCAACCCGCGCGGGTCTTGAGTTTTTTTCCAAGGAACCGAAATTGAAAAAGCTAATTGTTTGGACGATTGGACTTTTTGCAGTAGGTGGTTTGATCTTTGGACCGATTGTGCAGAAATATGCCTTCGGTGCATATTGGACCGGTTGGCCCTTCGGTGGTGACCTGACAGACAACAAAACAGCAGCAATGATAATACTTTGGATTGTTGCCGCAATCGCGTTGAAGAAATTTAAAAACCCGAAGCGGTGGGCGTTGGCAGCCGCAGTTCTTACACTCGTTGTTTACCTGATCCCTCACAGCGTTCTCGGCTCCGAGCTTGATTACTCAAAAGTTGATCGACAGTCACTTTCAATGACGAGTTATGATTAAAGCTTGTTGTAAGGGAGTGCGGATGTGTGAATACAGTAAGATTTTGAATCTCATTATATAAGTTTTAAATCCTTGACATAATTACATCGGAGTGTGAATCCACCCTATCGGCGGATAGATTAACAGGGGGAGTGGATAATCGCATTTTGCGATAACAAAAAACAGCATTCCACGACTTGAATGTCATGGAAATTGAGAAATGATGATTCTATAAGGAAAAACTTATGACATCTATTGGAAAATTTATTTTTTTTCTTCTCTTTACAATGGCTCAATCTCATGCTCAACAATCCTTCCTACGCGAAACCAAATCCCAATACGATACCCGCATGGCATGGTGGAAAGAAGCACGATTCGGGCTTTTTATACACTGGGGACTTTATTCTATCCCCGCAGGTGAGTGGAAAGGTAAAACAGAATATGGCGAGTGGATCCGCACATCAGCGGAGATACCGTTAGAAGAGTACGATAAGTTTGTCCCGCAATTTAATCCAATCAAGTTCAATGCCGAGGAGTGGGTACGCATGGCGAAAGATGCCGGGATGAAGTACATCACTATCACTACCAAACATCATGATGGTTTTTGTCTTTTCGACTCAAAGTACACCGATTTCGATGTTATGTCTACACCGTTCAAGCGCGATATCATGAAAGAACTCTCCGAGGCATGCGATACGGAAGGGATTAAAATGTGCTGGTATCATTCCATCATGGATTGGCATCATCCAGATTATCTGCCGAGGCGCGAGTGGGAGAAAAGCCGATCAACCGAAGGCGCAAATTACGACCGCTATCTAAAGTACATGAAGAACCAGCTCAAAGAACTTTTGACCAACTACGGCAAGATCGGTGTTCTCTGGTTCGATGGCGAGTGGGAAGGCACATTGAGCCGCGAGCGCGGTCGCGATCTCTATAATTACGTGCGTGCATTGCAGCCGGATATTATCATTAACAATCGTGTAGGTACCGGACGATCTGGTATGGAAGGATTCTCCGAAGGCGAGGAATCTGCAGGAGATTTCGGAACACCCGAACAGCAAATCCCCGCAACCGGACTACCCGACGTTAGCTGGGAAACCTGTATGACTATGAACGATCACTGGGGATACAACAGCCATGATATGAACTGGAAATCCACAAAAGATTTATTACAGAAATTAGCCGACATCGCATCGAAAGGTGGTAACTTTTTGCTGAATGTCGGACCAACATCTGAAGGAGTGTTCCCACAAGTAAGCATTGATCGGCTCCGTGAAATCGGCCAGTGGATGAAAGTAAACGGCGAAGCAATTTACGGTACGAGTACCAGTCCATTTAAACACATTTCTTGGGGACATTGTACTCAGAAACCAATTGATGGTGGTACACGACTCTATTTCCACATCTTCGATTATCCTAAAGATGGAAAACTTGTCGTAAATGGAATTTTCAATCAGCCGAAACAAGTTTATCTCCTTTCTGACCAAACAAAAAAATTTCTTACTACGGCTCGTGATGAAGATGCATTAATCATCGATCTTCCTGATTCGACACCTGATAAAAATAATACCGTTGTTGTGCTGGATGTAGAAGGAAAAGCGGATGTCAGTAATCCACCCAAGATTGATACAGAGCTAACCATCTTTTTAGATACGATAGCTGTTTCTATAACTTCAGACAGAGAAAATGTTGAGATCCGGTATACGCTTGATGGTACTGTGCCTTCGATTAACTCTCAGCTTATGAAAGGAATGATCCACTTGAAAGAAACAGCAACAATCTCAGCACGATGTTTTAGAGATGGAAAACCTGTCAGTAGTATAACACAAGCAACTTTTTCAAAAGTTACACCAAAACTACCTGTTAAAGTAGAAAACCTGTCAAACGGAATTAATTATGCATATTATGAGGGCGATTGGGACAGCCTGCCAAACTTCAGATTACTTAATCCTCTGAAAGAAGGTACGCTGCAAAATTTTGACTTCTCTCCGAGAAAGGAAGTCGAGCATTTCGGATTCGAATATACCGGATTTATCAAGGTTGCGATTGATGGTGTATATACGTTCTTCACTGCTTCAGATGATGGGAGCCAACTTTACATTGGTGATGAACTTGTTGCGGACAATGACCAACTCCACGGTACCATGGAAAGAAAAGGAGTTATCGCACTTGCCACCGGACTACATCCTATCAGAGTTACATTCTTTGAAAAAACAGGCGATGATGAATTGAAAGTATCATACAAAGGATCGGGGATTGATAAACAAGTTATACCAGACTCTGTACTATTCAAATAATTGCTACTTTGAAGTTTAAAACATAAATCGCCGAGGATAAGAATCATGAATAAAAATCAAAGAGTCGTAATTTCATTTCTTCTAATCTTTATTATTGTCAATTATTCACTCATCGCTCAAGAAGATGAACAACATTATGTGCCGGTTAGCGATACGTTGGTGATTAGAAAACTTGAGAAGTGGCAAGCTGCCAAATTCGGTCTTCTCATGCACTGGGGAACTTACAGCCAGTGGGGAATCGTGGAATCGTGGTCGCTCTGCGGCGAGGACGAGGACTGGTGCCAACGCACAGGTCCTTATGCAGACAATTATGAGAAATACAAACAAGCATATAGTGATTTGAAAAAGACATTCAATCCGGTGAAATTCGATCCGTCGAAGTGGGCAGAAGCAGCTCAAGATGCCGGGATGAAATATGTTATCTTCACAACAAAACACCACGACGGTTTTTGTATGTTCGATACAAAAACAACTGATTACAAAATTACATCGCAAGATTGTCCTTTCAGTAAGAATTCTAAAGCAAATGCTACTAAAGAAATCTTCGATGCTTTCCGTAAAAATGGAATGATGGTTGGAACCTATTTCTCGAAACCTGACTGGAGTTCTGAGTACTACTGGTGGCAATATTTTCCTACTCCCGATCGCCATGTGAATTACAATCCAGCAAAATATCCTGAGCGGTGGAACAAATTCCAAGACTTTACATATAATCAAATTGAAGAGTTAATGACCGATTACGGTCCGATTGATATTCTCTGGCTCGATGGTGCGTGGGTTCGACCATCTAAAGACACGCCAAAAGAATTCGAATCGTGGGCGAAGAAAAATGATTACGATCAGAGTGTTAACATGCCACGAATTGCAGCCATGGCTCGTCAACATCAACCGGGATTGATTGTGGTTGACAGGTGGGTAAACGGAATGTATGAAAATTATTTGACGCCAGAGAACAAAGTTCCGGAAAAACCACTGCTGGTTCCTTGGGAATCATGCATCCCGATGGCAACAAGCTGGTCGTATGTTCCGAACGATAAGTACAAATCCACAAGGGAATTGATCCATCTTCTCATCGATGTTGTAGCGAAAGGTGGGAATCTTCTTCTCAACATCGGTCCTTCTTCGGAAGGCGAATGGGATGAAGGTGCATATGATCGATTGAAGGAAATCGGCAAATGGATGGATGTCAATAAAAATGCCATTTACAATATCAGACCTGTCGCACCGTACAAAGAAAAAAATATTTGCTTTACTAAAACACGTGACGGTATTATTAATGCAATTTATCTCGCCGATGAAAAAGAACAATGCCCAGCTGCTACCGTTTCTATTTCGTCGTTTGCACACATTGCGGGTTGTAAGATTACGATGCTTGGAGTCAACGAATCACTTCAATGGAAACAAACGGATAAGGGGTGCACGATTTCGATACCGAAATCTATTAGGAACAACCCACCATGTCGATATGCTTGGGTTTTTAAAATCTCAAAGGAAAAATAACATGCTCAAAGTGAACCGAAAAATTTCTGTACTTATAACTTATTATCTTTTCGTTTTCCTTTTAACTCATCACCTTTTTGCTCAAAC
>CAYGZC010000121.1:0-2454 GCA_964354225.1 uncultured Chlorobiaceae bacterium
TGCAATAATTGTGGCTACGATGGTAGAGAGATGGATCTTTTTCGAAAATTTATTAATTATAAAATAAAGAAGTAACCAACTCACAACATATATCCAACCAATTAATATCATTGCACCGGCAGTTGTTGAAAGTCCTCTTCCTCCTTTGAATTTCATCCACGGAGAAAAATTATGCCCAAGAACTGCCCCAATCCCACCTATACCCACAATCCAAAATTCTTGTCCAAAAAATATCTTACTGATCCACACTACACTTGCGCCTTTGAGAAGATCGACAATTAAAACTGTTGCACCAATTAGTGTGGACTTCGTTACATCGTATGCATTCCTTGCTCCAATATTACCGCTGCCTGCTTGACGAATATCAAGGCGGGCGTTTTGCTTTACAAGTATGTAAGCAACTGGAAAAGAACCAAGGAAATAGCCGAGTAAAAAGCTAATAATGTATTGCAAAGACTCGGAACCTAATATTTTATTAAGGGTTTTGCCTCAGCAAAATACAAAAAAAGCACTTAACAAACAAAGAGTTGAAATTGGATAAAAAGTTGCTTTCGCAGAGAAAAACAAGTATATTTCCCAATAATATTCTCTTACAGAGACTTTATATATTTCTTATCCATGACAAAGGAAGAACTCAAACAACTCTTGCAACAGTACAAGCAAGGCAAAATCAACGAGGAAGGAATTATTGAAAAGATAACTTCGTTACGCTATGAATCTCTTGGTTTTGCTACTGTAGATCATCAGCGACAACTTAGACAAGGATTTCCTGAAGTAATTCTCTGTCAAGGAAAAACACCTAAACAAGTTGCTGAAATTGCCACAAGAATTCACAAACGTTCCCAACCGCTTTTAGCAACTCGCGCAACACCTGATCATTTCAAAGCGGTGAAAAAAGAAATCCGTCAGAGCCATTACCATGATTTTGCTCGAACGATTACCGCTAACGAACCAAAAAAACCTTTAACAGATCGCGGAACAATCCTCGTGATAACTGCGGGAACATCAGATATTCCCGTTGCCGAAGAAGCTCTAATAACTTGTCAAATGCTCGGTAATCCGGTTGAAAAATTATACGATGTTGGAGTAGCGGGAATCCATCGTTTACTATCACAGAGTGATAAATTATTGAAAGCAAATGTTATCATTGTTGTGGCGGGGATGGAAGGCGCACTGCCAAGTGTGGTTGGCGGGTTGGTCGATGTCCCAGTGATTGCAGTCCCAACATCAATAGGTTATGGTGCAAGCTTCCAGGGAATTGCCGCACTACTTGGTATGCTTAACTCGTGTGCAAGCGGTGTTACCGTTGTGAATATTGATAATGGATTTGGGGCAGGGTTTGCGGCAAGTTTGATGAATAAGAAATAGATTCGAGATCATAGATTTCGGTTCATTTATTAATATACAATCTCGACTTTACATCTAATGACCGAACACTCATTACTCACAAATAACTGTTTACTATATAACTATGAAATTCTCAACCAAAGCAATTCACGCTGGACAGCAACCTGATCCATCGACCGGTGCTGTGATGACACCAGTTTACTTAACTTCAACTTACGTTCAGGAAGAGATCGGGAAGCACAAAGGATATGTATACTCACGCATCGCTAATCCAACGCGAACAGCCCTCGAGCAAAACATTGCGGCACTTGAAAACGGCAAACAGGGCATCGCCTTCGGTTCGGGTATGGCGGCAGTCGATGCCATTTTCCGCTTACTGAAACCGTGCGATCATGTCATCATCTCACATAACGTTTATGGAGGTACTTATAGACTTGCCAAACAAGTACTTGAAGATTTCCGGCTCCAGTTCGACTTCATCGATACCACAAATATCAAGCTCGTTGAGCAAACGATCCGGCAGGAAACGAGAATGATATTTGTTGAAACACCGACAAATCCAACAATGGAGATAACCGACCTTGATGCTATATCAAAACTTGCCAGACGCAACCGACTAATTTCTGTTTGCGATAACACGTTCGCCACACCATATCTTCAGCAACCCTTAAGTAACGGAATAGATATAGTAATCCATAGTTTGACTAAATATTTAAACGGTCACAGCGACATGCTGGGTGGCTTAGTTGTAACTAGTGAAAACAAAATTGCCGAGCGGTTGCGGTTCATACAAAAATCAGCGGGTGCAATACTAAGTCCGTTTGATGCTTGGCTGTGTCTGCGAGGGGTAAAAACTCTTCATGTTAGAATGGAACAACACAGTAAGAACGCTATGCAAGTTGCTCGTTGGCTCTCGAAACAGAAGAAGGTCAAGCGAGTTTTGTATCCGGGTCTTACTTCACATCCCCAGCATAAACTGGCAAAAAAACAAATGAAAAACTTCGGTGGGATGATTTCTTTTGATCTCGGTAATTTTGAAAAGGCAAAGAAGCTTTTGAAAAAAGTACAACTTTGCTCTCTCGCCGAAAGTTTAGGTGGGGTAGAAAC
>CAYGZC010000122.1:0-7444 GCA_964354225.1 uncultured Chlorobiaceae bacterium
GAGCTGATATCATATACAACTCGATTAACGCCGCGAACCTCGTTCACGATTCTATTTGATATTTTGTAAAGAACATCCTTAGGAATCTGCGCCCAATCGGCGGTCATTCCATCTAAACTTGTAACTGCCCGAAGAGCAATCACATTTTCATAGGTTCGCTGATCACCCATTACACCAACGGTGTGAACAGGAAGGAGAACTGCAAACGCTTGCCAGATAATGTTGTAAAGCCCGGCATTTTGAATTTCTTCAATAAAAATATCATCCGCCTCGCGGAGGACTTCAAGTTTTTCTTTTGTTATTTCACCGAGGATTCGAACTGCAAGTCCAGGCCCAGGGAAAGGATGCCGACTGATAAATTCATCGGGCAAATTCAGCGCCCTTCCAACATTTCTAACTTCATCTTTAAATAATTCTCGGAAAGGTTCGATAAGCTTGAGGTTCATCTTTGTCGGTAATCCGCCAACGTTGTGATGAGTTTTGATTGTGTGTGAAGGTCCGCGGAACGAAGTTGATTCAATAACATCAGGGTATAAAGTTCCTTGAGCAAGAAAGCCAACATTGCCAATTTTCTTTGCCTCTCCTTCAAAAATCTCGATGAATGCTTTACCTATAATTCGTCGTTTCTTCTCCGGGTCAATAACTCCGTGAAGTTTTTTAAGAAAGAAATCCGTCGCATCAAGATAATCCAGATTGAAATGATATGTATTCCGATAAAGCTTAACTACTTTTTCACTTTCATTTTTTCTCATCAATCCATTGTTAATATGGATGCAATAGAGCTGTTTACCGATGGCTTTATGAAGCAGAACCGCGAGCACCGACGAATCCACACCACCGCTTAGGGCACAAATAACATTTTCTTTTCCAACAATCGAATGGATTTCTTCTAATTTCTTTTCGACAAACGAGCCAGCATTCCATTCGCTCTTGCACCCACAAATCTTAAATAGAAAGTTTTGCAGGATTTCTTTCCCTTTTGCGGTGTGAACAACCTCAGGATGAAACTGCACACCAAAAATTTTCCTCTCCTTGTTTCTTATCGCACAGATTGGAGAATTCTTCGTGTGAGCAATTCGCTCGAAGTTCTTTGGGAGACGAGAAATCGCATCTCCATGACTCATCCAAACATTTATTGTCGGATTATGATCATCCTCCAAGATATCTGCAAACAAATCAGAATCGTCATCGATGAACATATCCGCGCGGCCATATTCTCTTTTCACCGATGTATCAACTTGTCCGCCGAGCTGAAAGGCGATCATCTGTAAGCCATAACATATTCCGAGTATTGGAATGCCAAGCTCGAATAGCTCCTTGGACGAATGAGGCGCGTTGTTTTCGTAAACACTTGCAGGACCTCCCGAGAGAATTATTCCTTTCGGTTGAAGCTCTCGGATCTTATCAATTGGTAAGTTAAATGGATGCAGCTCTGAGTACACACCTAATTCCCTAGTGCGTCGTGCAATGAGTTGTGAATACTGAGAACCGAAATCGAGGACGAGTATATTTTCAGTGGCAAACATCGAGCTGATGGTTTGTGTTTAATGAGTCATCTATAATTTTGTTCTTACACTTTTTATTTTATCGTCCATTGTCTGATCACGGTCGGTTCGTGTGCCAACATGAATCGTTGTAAAGATCCGGGGTGCACCCATGCTGTGAACAACTTCGTGGCAGCGCTTGATCGCTGAAAATACTTGATCCCATTCCCCTTCGATGTTTGTGCCATTCGCGTGAAGCTGGGTTGTCAAACCCGGCTCATTGAGTACTTTTTCGCAAGCAGCGATATATTTCGAAAGAGATACCCCAATACCTATTGGTATAACTGTTAAATCAACAATAGCTTTCATACTGGTTATCCTCCAAATAATTATCTAACATCAACCCCATTATCTTAAATTGGGGTAGTTTTTCTTAGATGTGTTCTAAAGAAATATAGAATCTCTTTAGTAATATTGCAAACGGAAAGGAGAGCTTACAGTGTTCTACTTACTTTTAATCCGAATGTCACCTTTCTCTGTCGAAATCCTCAAGAGTTGTCCACCCCCATTAACATTTGCCCGAAGATATTCGTCATCTCTCGATTTGTGTTTTATGTTGATCTCAAAATCAGAATCAAAGTCGGCTCTTCGACCTATATCTGCATCAAGCTTGAAGCCGGCATCCCGCGGAAGTGTTAATTCAATCTTTCCTTTATAAGTCTCGAACCGGCTCTCGCCAGAATACTTCGAATAATCGACTTTAATATCACCCTTGTACGTTTCAATATTTATCGGACCAGTAAATCCATCGACTACGACAGTTCCCTTGTACGTCTCTAATTTAATCGAAGAGTTCAGATTAGCAATCTTTGTGTCCGATTTGTAATCTTTAATTTTCAACCGTGCCGTTGAAGGTATCGATATAGTATAATGTACAAAAGGCAAGCTTCCGGATTCATCACCAAACAATCCGAAAAATGAAAAGCCATGATGCTCCACATCATCATAATCAGATTTGATCTCCACACCATCCGAGGTTGAACGGATGCGGATTTCCGTATCGCGCACTTTTTCTTTTTCACGTCGACCACTGCCGTCAGCTTCAATGATTGCAGTGATGCTCACCTCCGGCTTATCCCATGTATTGATGGTGATACTTCCTTTATAAGTATCGATGGATAATCGACCATCCGGAGTCATCTCAACAGTCTTCCTGACTTCCCTTGATTCTTGAGAATAAGATGGAATGACATTTCCCCCTAATATTGTAAAAACGATCAAAAATATGTAATTGTATTTCATATTCTGTCTCCTGTAAAGTTTATTTGCATATCTCTGTACGAGTTGGCTCATAAGATGTTACGCTTCAAGGGAATATTCCACCAGATGATTAACAAGGTGTATGAATTCATTAAGAATCATCAGATTTGGTTTTCTCCTTCCGCTTTACGAAATTAAGTCACGTTATAATGAAGTTATAAAAACATCTAACAAACATAGGTACTTTGATGAAAATATTATTCACTTGCTTGATTTTAATTCTCCTCATTCTTCCGGGATGTCAGAAGCAAAATGTACAGGTTACCATCAGCTACGATAAAATACCTATGGACGTTTTTCCTTATTCAAGTTACGGAGAAATTGCCAAGATATATTATACGGTAGGAAGTCAAAGTTTCGAGAAGACTGTGCAGAATCATCGCAGTATCCAGGTAGTAGTCCCTGAAAAAACATTGATGCGGGCTACCTACGAGAAATATGTTTACGATCCGAGCGGCTCCAAATCAACACATGAAGATGCCTTATATACCGCCGATCCTAAAAATCCAAACTGGAAGTTCTGATTATTGAAATGAAAAGTTGAGCATAGGATGATCATACAATCCCACCCTATGCTCTGATGTTTTAATTTTATTTTTTCGGCTCTTTGCTCATTAATTCAGAAACAAGGTCAATCGCATCATACAATTTCTGCATCGCCTCGATCATTGCACTGCTGTGAACACCGACTGTGCGGTTCTTTTCTTCATCGTACACATAAGTGCCAACGAGACTTTCAATGTTGCCATCGAATACTAATCCAACAAGCTCTCCCCTTTTATTTATAATTGGCGAACCGGAATTTCCACCAACAACATCAAGCGAGGAAACAAAATTTAATGGAGTCGTAAGATCGAGCTTGTCTTTGCGATCTATATACCTTTGCGGAAGATCGAACGGCTCCTGTTTGTTAAAGCTGTAATAGCGATCATACAAACCGTAAAAAGTCGTCTTGGGTGGTGCAATCGTGCCGTTCATCGGATAACCTTTTACTGTTCCATAAGTTAATCTAAGTGTAAAGTTTGCATCTGGATAGGTCGACTTACCGTAAGCGGCAAAGCGGGCTTTTCCAATTTTTTCACCTGCCGATGATTCAACGCTTTGAACTTCATCTTCCATTTTCTTTCGCATCTCACGGTTGATAGGATCGACTTTGCGTGCTGCTGCTATCATCGGATCGGTAGATTCTTGAATTGCTTCTTCTCCACCATCAACTAATTTCTTTCGAAATTCAGGATCAGCCATCTTTGTTCCACTGAATAATTCTTTGGCGACCTCTTCGGGTGTTTTACCGTTGAGAATGGTTTTAACAAATATATCTTCAGTGCCAAGTTCTTCGATGGTTTCTTTCAATCCATCCGTCATTCGATACTCTTCGAGTTGAGGATATACAGGAGCCGGAGAGAAAAGATTAAACTTGAACGATTCAAGCTGTGCATCATGGAACCCCTCCAGACGCTCTCCATCAGGTTTCTTAACTTCAGCAACATACTGTACTAATATCAACGCAAGCTGCGCCATACGTGAACCGCGTAAACCTCTGAAGACCATCTGTTTGAAAAGGTCTGCCTGTTTCTTCTTCGCATCGGCAATCGCATCCCAGGCGCTGCCGTATTCCTTCTGCCAGTCAGGATTACCGGCAACCAACTTTCGGAATTCATTTTCCTCCTTCTGTTTTTTCTCGAAGATATTTTTATCCTGCAGACCCTGATACTCACCTTGATTTGCCTTTAAAGAATTTTCCATTCCAAAAATAAGCGATGCTGCCTGCCGGGTTTCTTCTTTTCCACGTTTGGAATAATCCTTCAAGGTGTTAATCCGCCGCTTGAGCGATTTGAGGATCAACGGGTATTGATGATCACGCATATATTCGAGCTGAGCCATGGTGCTTAGTCGCTCGGTTGAACCGGGATTACCTGATACAAACACTAACTCTCCATCATCCGCTCCATTGTCACTCCATTGAAGGAAATTTTTGGGATGAACAGGTTTGTCATTCTCATAGACACGGAAAATTGCCATGTCGAGGTCGTAGCGTGGATATGTGAAGTTGTCCGGATCGCCGCCGTAGAATGCGATCCCCGCTTCGGGCGCAAACACAAGCCGCACATCGGTGTATTTCTTGTAA
This sequence comes from uncultured Chlorobiaceae bacterium, assembly GCA_964354225.1. GTDB lineage: Bacteria > Bacteroidota > Ignavibacteria > UBA10030 > SZUA-254 > CAYGZC01. The sequence continues at coordinate 4,933 of CAYGZC010000122.1, forward strand.
CGATAAATCCAATACTCACCGCCATTATATAGCGTGACTATATCGGATCGCAAACCAGTTTTTTCTAAACTTTCTTTTTCGATTTTTGCACTCTCGGCGTTGCGTAGCTCAAGGGCTTCCTTGTCGGTCTTCGCTTTATTCACAACTTTCATGATTCGATCTGTAACATTGTCCATTGATTCAAGAACGTTAAGCTCAAGGTCGGGACATTTTATTTCTTCTACCTGAGTCTTTGCGTAGAAGCCATCTTTAACATAGTCCTTTTCCGCAGTAGACATTTTCTGAAGCTGTCCGCGTGCAACGTGATGGTTCGTGAGAGTAAGCCCTTCCGCACTTACAAATGAACCCGAGCCGCCATCGTTGAAGCGAACACTTGAAAGACGAACATGATCTAACCATTCCTGCGTAGGTTCAAAACCGTATTTATCTTTTAACAACTTGAGCGGCGGATTATCGAACGTCCACATCCCTTCATCGGGACGCGGTGGTGATGCATGGAAAAACAACGCGCTGATACAAATAATCAGCATGGGTACAAATATTTTCTTTAGCATATACTACCTTTTAATTATTGGAAATAATGATTGGATTTATAGGAAATAGAAACACATTATTACAATTGTAAGAAATTTAGTGGAGGATTGCAAAAGAACTGGTAGATGGAGCACACTTTTGAGGTGGACTCCATCTCGCGCGGTAGTTTGACTTTGATGAGGGCTTTTTGTAAAATCTCATATCGAAGCGAGTGAATATGATTAACAAAATCATTTATCAGAAAGCAACTGAGATGTGCCGGGAACTTCGTAAACGTTCTACAACAAGCGAGGAGAAACTTTGGACTGCCTTACGTAACCGGAAGTTCCTTGGCAAGAAATTCCTCCGCCAACATCCGTTGTTTTTCGAATACATCAATACTCCATCTTTCTTCATAACCGATTTCTATTGCAACGAGCACAAACTTGCTATCGAAATTGATGGTAAGAGCCATGAGTATCAAAAAGATTACGACGAACTCCGAACACACATCATTAACACGCTTGGTATAAATGTTATCCGGTTTAAGAACGGTGAAATCGATAATAATTTGCCCGATGTATTGAAACGATTAGAAGATATTCTAACTCAACGGACTCACCCTGTAGTCCCTCTCTAAAATTAGAGAGGGACTGTAAACACTCCCCTTCTCTACTTGTAGAGAAGGGGTCGGGGGATGAGTCCAATACCGTTTGACTTTGACACGAGCTTTTTGTAATATTTGCGTGATTAGATTTTATGGCTTCAACACCAGAATATTACACACAAACTGCTGGCTTGTCCGACTATGGAGAATGCGTTATGCAGATTCGTGACAGTAAATTGATAGTTTAACCGCCATCCAATGGATTCAATACACGAATATATTAGAAGTACAAGAAGTGCAATACAAAAAATATATCAAGCCATTGATACCTATTACATACTTCTCCTCGAACCCACTCGCCCAGTTTTTACGTATTGGGGTGAATACGATGAAAATGCTAGACTAAAACACGAGAAATGGATTGAAGAGAACAGGGCTTTGCTTGAAGAGCGAGCAAAACGGGATGATGAATTTGCAGGTGAGACATTTGCGATGGCAACATTAAGTGGCACCATTTTGCAATTTGCTTATATGGCAATTGAACTTTATTCCAAGAATTGTCAACCCTATCAAAAATATATTGATCTTATACCACCCAATCATAAAGTTGCAAAGTTTTGTATTGGAAGAGAAATTAACGAAATTCCACTTGGTTTAATAGTTTATGCGGGAAGGCATCAGGCACACCATTATGATGACAAATCATATGGTAGAGTAACCGAACGTGTCTTCCACGATTTGGCAAATTGGTATAGTCCCACGTTTAGGAAATATTTTGTAGATAGTTATTATGATCTTTCAAATCCAAATGTTATAAATTTTGCAACAAATATTTTATGGAAACTTGATTGGCAAAATTATGATTTTTATGAGAAAGAGTTAATTAATTTACTTAAATAAGTTAGCTGGCTAACCACCTTAAAAAGGAAAAAGCCAAATAATTATTCACTGGAGAAATTATGGATTCACAAGAAGACGCAAACGTAACTGAGGTATTACAAAATATGAATACAGGGATCGAAGAATTGATCAAAAATTTCAAGGATAGAAGTGATATTATACAAGGATTGTTGCGAAGTATTTCAGACATAATGCTCAATGAACAAAATTATCAAAACTTTTGGAAAAACAAAAGCGCTAGAAGTGCTATTCAGGAACAAACCCAATCTTTTTTAGAATTATGCCAGAAATATGATCCAAATGTTATTAAGAAAATGGAAATTATGACTAAGATGTGTAACTCTTTAATTCAGATGATACAACAAGCTAATATCGAGGGAATAAGAATCGTTTGATAGTCACTTGACCGATAAAATACACCACAAATTTTCATTACTCCTTATAAATCTCCACCACCGGCTTCCCATTCTCATCCATATATCCGCGGTACAT
>CAYGZC010000123.1:0-11806 GCA_964354225.1 uncultured Chlorobiaceae bacterium
ATGATCTCCGGAATTCATTACTTGATTATCAATTACTACCTGCATTTCATTCCCCAGGATGTTGTACATTTTCAGCAAAACATTACTTGCCACCGGTAGAGTGAAACGAATTTCTGTTGATGGATTGAACGGATTTGGATAGTTTTGCTCCAATTTAAATTGCGATGGCGTGGCTACCGTTGAATGAATCTCCGTTACCTCGGATTGCGTTCCTACAAATGCTATTGCAGAATATACTTGGGACGTCTTAACTATGGCAGTTGCGCCGATAAATGTAACGTTTGTTAAACTTACCCACTGTGTACCGTTCCATCCGCGGACACCAGTTGGCTTCCAGTCGCGGTGGAGTGAATCGGTATAGACACTATCCCAGCGCAACTGACACTGTAAACCTGTCATAAACTGCATCATATGATTTCCGCTCATCATGGAATCGTCCATCATATCAAAATGTGTGCTATCTTGACCGATTTCGATTCTATGCCAGCCGATAAATGTTGAATCATGTGGATGATCCAAACTATCAATATGCATTTGATCGATACGGCAGTAAATTGAATCAGGGAACATCATTCCCATCATAGAACCGGGAGGAAACATTGTAAATGTTAGCGAGTCGTTCCAGCATCGGGTAATCGTTGTGTCCGTTGTATTCCGATGAACCCAATTGTCATAATGATGCTGGGAGAACATCGGTGTTGTCCCAACTAATAAAAATGTTGAGAAAAATAACAGAATAAAAAATTGTGATTTGTTTTTCATAAAAAATATGTCCTTGGTTATTGATGAATTGTTCAAAAATTAGTTACTTATAAATATTTAAATTATTTTAGAGGTCGATTGCTTACCGACTCTATAGATAACTCTTATCAAATGGACCTGGATCCGTTTGATAAATAGGTATTAAATTAAAAGTGAGGACGTGAAAATAGGAATATCTTCGGTGAGAGGAGGAGAGTGGATATTATCGAGTGTTATTTTGGAAGAACCACTAAACTGGATATCGGTGGATAAATATAATAATGGAATAATTGAGTTAAACTTTTCGTTGTCAAAATTAAACTCCGATAATGAATCAAACTCATTTGTGTTCCGTTGAGCAACGATGATTGTTTTGCAGCATGAGTAGTCGCGCTGTGTTTGGATGGTTGGTACACCTTTCACGGGTTGCACCGGGCAGCATGCCCCTCGCACTGATGCGGTCATCATCGGGCAAGATGCAAGGACAACCGGAATCCCGATGTTGAATATTGTAAAGACTCCTGCAAGGAAAACAACAATCGAGCGATATTTAAATGATTTTACCATCTTATTAAGTGTAACACTACTTTTGTACTTTTAATTCCATCTTAAAGATACATTAATTTTAGAGAGAGACAAAATGTGCAGATCACAATACATTGAATTATCATGATTAGGTAACTCATGTTACGTAAAATAGTGTTCGGGGATAAAAATTCGAATCCCTAAATCCGAAATTCTAAAAAATTCGAATTCCCAAAATCTAAAACTGCTTTACAATCGCCGATTTTCAGAGTTTTGAGAATTTGTATTTTGGATTTGTCACGAAGTGATGGCTTCGCCATTTAGGACTTCGATATTAGTGCTAGGATTTATCACAACTAAAAATGATCGTTCGTAACATCAGCAAAGTAATATTAATAGATTCTTTCTTTTGGCAATGAAGTAGAGAAAAGCTATATTTTGTGCATGAAAAGAGAATTATGTCCAAAGCGATAAACCCCGTCCTTCTCGCCGCGCGTGAACTATCCATTCGCTTCGGTGAGCAAGTTGTTCTGAATAACGCGACAATGAGCGTTCATCAAGCCGATAGAATCGGATTGATCGGAAACAATGGTTCAGGCAAATCGACGCTGTTAAAGATTATTGCAGGTATGATGGAACCTGATTCAGGAACGATAACGCGGCGTAGAGACATCGGAATAGGATACCTCTCCCAGGATTTTCAACTTGACCCTGAATTATCGGTGTACGAGAATATTGTGGAAGGAGCACACGATGTCATCGCGATTCTCAGGGAATACGAATCGCTTCCGCCTACATCAGAAAAACGTCATCTTCTTGAGGCACACATTCATCATCGGGACGGATGGAATCTGGAGAACAGGATTGAAACGGCTATGCACTCGCTAAACGCGCCTGAGAAGAATCGTGATATTACAACACTCTCCGGCGGTGAAAAGCGTCGTGTAGCGTTGTGCAAAGCGATTATATCTCGCCCCGATCTTCTCATACTCGATGAACCTACAAACCATCTCGATACCCAATCGATAGAGTGGATGGAGGAATTTTTGGAGAAATATTCAGGTGCTTGTCTCTTTGTTACCCACGACAGATATTTTCTCGATTCAATTGCGACACAGATTATAGAGCTTGCGAACGGTGTCTGTTACTCACACACTGGTAATTACACCGACTTCATGCTTGATAAGGCAGAGCGTGATTCGAAACTGGCTACGGAAGAACATAAGAGAAACCGTTTCCTGCTCCGTGAACTTGAATGGGTGCGCAAAGGACCACGGGCACGGAGAACCAAATCGAAAAGTCGGCTCAGTAAATATTTTGAAGAGGTTGATAAGAAAGGGCATGAACCGGAGGCAGAAGTTGAACTGATTATTCCACCTGCATCGGTTCTTGGCTCCAAAATTCTGAACTTGAAGAATGTAGGAATTGAGCTTGGTGGCAAAAAACTATTCAGTAAAGTGGATTTCAATTTCGATAGGAAAAGGAAACTTGGCATCATCGGTCGTAACGGTCTTGGCAAAACCACGTTGTTGAAAATCATACTCGGTGAATTACGCCCAAAGGAAGGTCATACGGAAGTAGGTGATAGAACACTCTTTAACTACATCGATCAATCACGTTTGGCGATGAACGATGATAACACTGTCTTACAGGAAATTGGAGAAGGTAATGAGTGGATTATCTTTGGCGAAGAACGTATGACAGTATGGAAATATCTGCGGCGATTTCTGTTTGACGATGACAGGATGCAGACGAAAGTTGGGAAACTCTCCGGCGGAGAACGTAGCCGACTTTTATTGGCGAAGATATTGAAAAATGGCGGAAATTTTCTGCTCCTGGACGAACCGACAAACGATCTCGATCTCTCAACACTACGCGTTCTTGAAGAAGCACTCTCAGCTTTCGATGGATGTGTTATAGCGGTGAGCCACGATCGGTATTTCCTTAACCGTGTATGCAATGGTATTCTTGCCTTTGAAGGAGACGGTTATGTTCATTTCAGCGAAGGTGATTACGATTATTACATCGAGAAACGCAATACCCGGTTAGCTGATGCAGAGCAAAAGTCCAGTGAAGCAAAACAGCTCGACACACAACTGAAGCCGCTGACTAAAAAACCGAAGAAGAAATTAAAATGGAAAGAAGCCAAAGAACTGGAAACAATTGAGCAGAACATTATACGTGCAGAGGAGGATGTAGAACGTATTGAGGGAATCTTCTCCGCGCATGACTTCTACGATACATATGGGGAGCATACAGCGCAATTAACCAAACAACTCGCCGAAGCGAAAGAACAAATTGAGCGCCTCTATGCCCGATGGCATGAGCTTGAGGAATTACGGGTGGGGAATTAATGATGTGGCTTGCTAAAATCATCAGCATTTTTTATTTTGATGCAGGATTGACTAAAGTTGGAGTTGCACCATGAATTTACTGACCAAATATGAACTGGAGAAACGATGCCAAAACATAAACAATTGACTCTTGTAACATTTAAGAAGAAATTTACAAAAGTCAAGGAGAAGGGCTGGATAGCGTCAAAGAGGAAGGGACCAACAGGTATCGGACAAACGTTGGAATATTATCTTGGCATGCAAGAAAACAATATCGCTTTACCAGATTTAGGTACCGTAGAGTTGAAGGCACACCGCATCGGTTCTTCGTCTATGATAACTCTCTTTACGTTTAACAGAAAAGCGTGGAAGATGAACCCGCTTAAAGCAATCAAGAAATATGGTACACGCGATAGTAATGGAAGATTGGGTATGTATTTTACTATGACAAGAACTCCAAATAGTATGGGTTTATTTCTTCATATTGACCGGTCAGCCATTTCCATAAGACATATTTCTGGCGAAATTATAGCGGAGTGGCAATTAGAAACATTGGCTGAGAGATTCGCCAAGAAAATTCCCGGACTTGTTCTTGTGAGCGCATTCAATGAAATGCGTGGAGATGTTGAGTGGTTTAAATACGATCGTGTACAATTGTTAACTGGAACATCACCGAACATTATCCATAATCAAATTAATGCAGGAAACATTCTTGTTGACCTGAGACTTCACGATAAGGGCACATCAGCAAGAAACCATGGAACGGGATTCAGAGCTACAGAAGACAAGCTTACTTTGTTATTTAATAATATCTCTGAGTTGACATGAGGAAGTCGCAACAGTTAAGCCTTCTTGAAGAGCCGATCACTCTCGGGATAGATGAATGGACATTTAATGGTGCGTCAACTCGTGAATTGACACATTGTTATCACGACTATCCTGCACGAATGATACCGCAAGTTGCAGAAAAATTGATTAATCTGTACGGTCGAGATGCGAAAATGCTCTTTGATCCTTACTGCGGCACCGGAACATCACTTGTTGAAGGTGTAATTCGTGGTATTGATGTCGTCGGCACTGATATTAATCCTCTTGCAAGGATGATCGCGCAGGCAAAAACTTCTCTACCAGATTTTTTTGTTTTGGATAATAGTATCAGGCATTTTAATGATTTCGTTTTACGATCACAATCAATCACGTTAGAAAAGCCACCATTCATCCCAGGTATTTCAAAGATAGAATTTTGGTTCAAATCACAAGTTATTGAAAAACTGCTACGTCTCAAGATTTTTATCGATACCTTGGAAGATGATGATGTGCGGCTGTTCTTCAAAATTGCTTTCAGCGAGACGGTTCGAGAATCCTCGAATACTAGAAACGATGAATTTAAACTGTACAGGTATGGGCCTGAAAAATTGAAATTATTCAATCCAAACGTGTTTTCTATAATGTCGTTAAAGTTGAAGAGAAACAGACTTGGCTTAGAGAGATTTGCTGACCTCATGAGTCAATTCAAAGATTTCCCAACGTCAAAAATATATGGCTTCAACACTGTCGAAGGAGTACCAGACGAATTCGTCAAGAAGAACAGTGTTGATATTGTTGTGACCTCTCCACCATACGGTGATTCACATACAACAGTTGCATACGGGCAGTATTCTCGCCTTTCAGCGGCTTGGCTTGGACTTGAAGAGCCAGCGGGAGTCGATAGAAAACTGATGGGTGGGAAGATACAGAAGAAAATACCACATCTTCCCAGTGAACAACTCGCTGAGACGATAGAGTCTATTACTCAAAAAGATCCCAAACGTGCGCTTGAAGTTGCTTCGTTCTACCAAGAACTGTATCTGTCGCTCACTAACGTTGCTCAGGTTATTAAGCCGGGTGGATTCGCTTGCTATGTTGTCGGTAATCGCAAGGTGAAAGGTATAGTTCTTCCAACAGATGTTGCTATCAGGGACTTTTTCTCGGCGTTAGGATATGAGCATGTTGATACCCACCATAGAATTATTCCAAACAAGCGAATGCCACTTAGAAATAGTCCGACTAATGCTACTGGCGTGCTTGAGGAAACAATGACACGAGAGTACATCGTGATTATGCGGAGAAAACGTATGGGCGTAGTTTCGGAAAAAAAATCTATCTATTATGCTTCATCTAAAAGAAAGAAAAGTAAATTACGTAAGAAGAAAGTTGTTATAAGAAAAACCAAACGCCAGAAACGGTAAGGAACACTGAATGCTCAAAGAAATTCTAATCCAAAACTTACGTGTTGTATTTGTCGGAACGACGGTAGCGGAAATATCTGACGAGCTTGGGTTTTATTATTTAACTCCGAAGAATCGGTTTTGGGAAATGCTGGAATATGCCAACTTCAAACTAACCATATAAAAACCCTCCCAGCCACGTGTGTTACATGGAAATCATTCCTTTATAAAATTAATCTGTAAATTAATTATTCGCTCGTTGTATTTTTCAAAACTTATTTCCAAAGCCGCCGTATATTGGGGACGGTAGTGCTTTTGCTTAATTATTCGGATTTATTAGTCCTAAACTCTCGTATACTTTGATGAACGTATCTATGAAGTGGAGAAGATATGGTAAGATTAAAGATTTTATACATCATTTTGTTTTTGTTTATTTGCTCTTGTTCACGACCAGCCGAAGATAAAAATATCGATAGAACGGTAGTTGAGCGCGTCATTAACACATCTATCGGCTGGGCAAAGAATAAAGATTTTAAATTACTCTACAGCATCATTTCCAACGATTCAAATTACATCGAAGTTGATCCGACTCCTGGGATCATCAGGGGATTCGACGAATTCAAAAAGAACGAAGCCTTCTGGAAGAGCCCCAATTTTAAAGCGATCCGATACGACATCCGCGATCTGAAAATAAATCTTTCGGACAGGGGAGATGTCGCCTGGTTCTATTGCATCCTCGATGATGTGAACGAATGGAAGGGACAACCGGCAAACTGGCTGAACACCCGGTGGACAGGTGTGCTCGAAAAACGGAACGGAAACTGGATCATCGTGCAGATGCACTTCTCATTTGCCAAATCATAACTCACCTTATTGTTAAGAGATGTGATAAGCGGATTAGCATTATATCTAAATTATGAAATCATAGTCACTAAATAATTATTTTAAATAAAAATCAATAAAAGGGGAAATCATGAAAAAAAGAATATTGCATGAAACAAGTTTGCTGATTGCATTGCTATTATTATTTTGCGCCTGCAGTGGTCTGGCACTGAACTATAACGAAAGTGTAAGTGATACCGGGCTATCGAATACGCAGGCACAAAATGACAGTGTCAATCCTGTCGAGGTATTTGAGCAGGTGTGGAATCTTCTAAATAACAATTATCCCTATTTCGAACAACGAGGCATCGACTGGAATGCGCTTCATAAAGTATACGCCGCTAAAATATCTCCGACTTCAATCGAAGAAGAGTTGTTCAATACTCTCAGCAATATGCTGGAACATTTTAATGATGGGCATATTAATCTGGAAGCAGGAAAGAAAAGATTTTGCTCATTAGTTAAAGTAAATCCAAAAATGGAGGATTTCAGCTGGAAATTAGTTGGCGACAAGTACTTAAATAAGAGTTATAAGACTAGCCCCGATAGCATGTTTTTCTACGGGTGGTTAACAGATGAATTCGCTTATATGCGCATACGACGATTCCCCAATAAAGAGATTCTAGAAAAATATATAGATACCATTATTGGAGAGTTAGCGAAAGCAAAAGGAATTGTAATAGATATAAGGGGAAATCCAGGTGGAAACGGTTTTGGAGTAGCAGCACTCGGCAGCCGATTTGCCGATAGGAAAAGGCTTTACGAAAAAAATATTAACCGCATAGATCAAAGTAAAACTTACACAAGCACTACATATCGTTATGTTGAACCACTAGGACCTATTCAATATAAAGGACCCGTTCTTCTTCTTCAAAACGTTTACTCAGAATCGGGTTCAGATGCCTTTGCACTCGCAATGCGTGTTCTCCCGAACGTAACTTCGATTGGGGAAAACACAGGTGGTTGCTTTGCTACATACTACCCGGAAAAGCTTATTAACGGATGGACACTAACAATGCCCTTTAGCTATGTAGTTGACCAGAACGATTTTTGTTGGGAAGGAATGGGTGTTCCACCGAACATTCGCAAAATAAACACAAAAGAGGATATTGCCGCCGGTAATGACAAGGTGCTTGAATTGGCTATGGATATACTAAAAGTTGGTGGACATTTCCGAAAAGAAGCTAGTGGAAGTTTAAATGAAATGAAGATCTCACTCATCGACCAGTTTGTTGCCACGTGCAGTGCCGAGGGAGTTCAGAGTGCTGTTGCTCAATTAGGGGAATCACAGAAGAATAATCGTGATGGTGTATATCTAAGTATTCAGGAATATGGGCTCGCTTTCAAGAAGTTTAACCAGAATGAAAAGATGGATGAGGCATTCGCGTTGCTCGAATTTGGTCTCACTGCTTTTCCCGACGATATCAACACCTTGTATTATCTGGCAAGGTTTTATGAGACTATTAAGAAACAGCCTGAAAAGGCAAAACCCCTATACGAAAAATTGGCAACACTAAAGCCCACTTTCCCGTGGGAACGGCCCCTGGTTGCTCACGCAGAAAAATCATTGGGGAAATAAATATTAAAAGAATTATAAAAATATGAAAACATTAAAATTATTTTTAGTCATTGTCATGCTCATGCTCGTGATCGTGCCTGAAATAACACACGCGCAAGAAATATTTGATGCAGTAATAAAAGGAGATCTTGCCAAAGTAAAAGAACTGGTTGAGAAAGAACCTCAGTTACTGAAGGCAAAAAATGCACGACAGTCAACTCCGTTGCATGTTGCCGCCTCATTAGATAATGAAGAGATAGCCAAATATCTAATTGAGAAGGATTCAGATATTGAAGCTATCAACGGGAATTTCTATACTCCCTTAATGTATGCAGGAATTAAAGTTGCAAAACTGCTGGTGGAAATTGGGGCAGATGTTAACTACAAATCAAGAAATGGCTGGTCAGCCCTTGCGGAGGCATTTTGGAGAGGGAAAAAAGAAGTGGCTGAATATTTAGTTGATAAAGGATTTAATATTCCTGATATACAAACTACCGAAGGTACAAACATGCTTATTGCCGCGCTTAGAGTCGGGAGCATAAAGTATTTAGAAAAATGTTTACAACTTGGACTAAATCCCATGGTTGAAAGTGAAACAAAAAGTAATTTAATTCACTTTGCTTCCGAGAGTAATTCAATTGAACTAATTAACAAGTTAATAGATCTTGGTGTGCTTTTAAATAAAACAAATATTTATGGTTGGACACCCCTTCATACTGCTGCTTATAACGGGAATAAAGCAGTTGTTGAACTGCTCATTCAACAAGGATTAGATATGAATGAAAGGACTATATCAGGCAAGTCAACCTATAATCTGGCAAGTGAAGCTAATTCAACTGAGATATTAGGTTATCTCGATTCACTCGGTGCCGACAAGAGCCCACAGAAGTTTCCGGTTCTTACTGGTGACTATTTGGGTCAACCTAAACCTAGTAAAAAAGCGGAACCATTTGCTCCGGGAATATTATCAGCTCAAGCCAATTATCACAGCTCTGTTACTTTTACTCCCGATGGAAGTGAATTGTATGGAAAATCGATGATGCCAATGAGTTTCCTGTATTCAAAAAGAATTGACGGTATATGGACTAATCCTGATACTTTGAAGAATATGAACTTTAATGACGCTCCATTTATTTCCCCTGATGGAAAGAAATTTTATTTTCTTGCCCTGCAGCAGGTTCAAGGTCAGCCAATGAAAGAATTAATTTATGTAATGGACAAAACATCTACAAGTTGGTCTGAGCCGTATCCTTTACCCGATATTATTAATTCCGTCCCGGGCATTCACTGGCAAGTATCAGTTGACAATAAAGGAAATCTATATTTTGGAGCGAGGCAGAATGGTGGAGTAATTTCCAGGATATATTATTCTGAATTTGAGAATGAGTCCTATACTGAACCGAAAATAATGGAGAGCCTGAAAGATGTAGATGCGCATTCACCCTTTATTGCACCTGATGGCAGCTATTTAATAATCTCGACTCCAATTAACGGATTACAGATATTCTTCAGAAAACAAGACGGCAGTTGGACTAATGGCAAAAGCATTACGGAAATAATTGGATTTATAGGTCATTGCCCAATAGTAACACACGATGGAAGGTATTTATTTTTCGTGCACAATGTAGGGGACAAATTTATACCATACTGGGTTGATGCCTCATTTATTGAAGAGTTGAGACCAAAGGAATAAAAAATAATGAACACTGAATATGGGGAACAACATGAAAAAGTTGACGGATAATTTGATAGACAATTTTATATAGAGACAAAACGCAGTTTTAGAAAAATTTACTTATCACTAGTAGCCAGTAAGGAGAAAATATTATGAATAAAATAAAGTCCTATGTATACATTATCATATTGTTTGCATTCTTATTCCTGCGATGCTCAACTGTCGGCCAGGAAAAAGAACAATCCGCGGCGGAGAATTTTTATAGTAAGAGCCTGCATTATTCGAATAGAGGGATTGAATTTATTTACTCACGAGAACATGGTGGTCTTGAGCGATTGACAGACATGTCTGCCGAAGACCTGGGTTGCCTAAAGTCGAAATGTCATGTAACAACGTGCGACGTATGCCATAAAAAAGAGATCAATGGCAAAACTGAATATTCAAAAGAAGCGGCACGTTCTCCGAAAATCTGTCATCAGTGTCATGGAGAGATAGAAAAAGATAATCCAGATATTCATTTTGCCAAAGGGATGGTATGCATGGATTGTCATACCACCCGTGAAATGCACGGTGATGGTACTATTCACAATACTTTTATGGAACCGGGATTTTTTGATGTCCAGTGCGAGAAGTGCCATCCGTCGATTAAACCGTCGATGAGCCATACTGTTCATAAAGGAAAACTCGACTGCACACCCTGTCATTCCGCAGAATACTATACCTGTCTTAATTGTCATATCGATACGAGACTCAAAGAAAAGAAGGATGTTCAGGTAATACTCAAGGGCATGTATTTCCTTGTAAATCATGATGAGAAAGTTACACTTGGCAACATGTTATCATATGTCTATAAAGATAAAACGATGATCACATTTGCCCCATCGTTTTCCCATTCGATAAAAAAGGAAGGGCGAAAATGCCAGGAGTGCCACAATTCAAAGATTATTAAAGATATTAAAGATGACAAATTCAATTTAGTTAAATGGGAAAAAGATGAGATGAAAAATATTGAGGGTGTTATTCCGGTTCTTGAGGGTATGAAGTGGAATCTGGTTTACCTTGATCGAGTCGATACAGTATGGGTTCCTTTAAAGAATCCAGCAAAGCCGCTAATAAACTACTCTGGTTATTGTAGTCCCATAACACCTGAACAATTTGGTAAACTGATTAAAACCGTGGAGACAAAATGACAAGGATAAAGATATTATTCATAGTTCTTTTTCTTGTCCTGTTATGCATGGCACAAAGCACTTATTCTCAGCAAGAAGAATCGAATACAATAATTGCTTTTATAAATGTAAACCTCATTCCAATGACGTCCGAGAAAGTCGTTCCGAAGCAAACGGTCGTTATAGAAAAAGGCCGGATAATGGAAATTGGTGAATCAGGGCAAGTAAGTATTCCGGAAGAGGCATTTATTATTGACGGAACTGGAAAATATTTATTACCAGGGCTTGCTGATATACATACCCATTACGCTGGAACGCTTGAAAAGGCGGATTTCAATTTATTTGTCGCATACGGAGTAACAACGATCCGCGATTTACCACAGGGTTCGCCTCCTACTCTCCTTAAACTGCGTGATGAGATTAAAGCAGGTAATAGATTTGGTCCCCAGATTTTTGTTGCCAACCATCTCATGGGGATAGAATTAGATCCTTCGCAATCAATCCGAGCATCAAAAACTTGTGGATATGACGGAGTAAAATTAAATTCTTACTTCACAACCAAAGAGTTCCTTGAGACGATGGACGATTAAAAAATCAGTTCTAATTAAGACATCCTGTTGCGTATAAGCGAAATGTATCGGCGGCTTATAGGAACGGGTGCCTCAATTCCTTTCAAGTAAGCACGGTATGAATAATTGAACCATTGCTCTACTTTT
>CAYGZC010000124.1:0-16489 GCA_964354225.1 uncultured Chlorobiaceae bacterium
GTTATCACCATGAGCGAGCCAACACGAACAAGAAAATAATTAGGACTTGTAAACCAGTAATTATACATTGGATAAACATGAACGGGGATAATATCGAACAGATACCCACAAATAATTAAAACCATACCGATGATTGCAAGCCAGCGCATAAAGTCCTTTTCCCTTTTACATTCCGCAGCTATCAGATATTCCCACGAAACAATCACACCAGCATATAGAAATCCAACGTATGGAAACAGCGGAAACGGTGAGCCGTGATTTCCATTGAACATCTGTGCAAATGATGCAGGTAAGTATTTTAAAAAATCGATATCCCATACAATCGGTGTAACAAAACAGGTAGTGATAATAGTTGAAAAAACCAGAGCATAAAATCGCGATTCTTTTTTGAAAAGGAAAATGAGAGCGTGCAGAGAAAGCAGCCCCAGTCCAATACAATGGAGTACATCAAACTGAAAAAGCTGGAGGTAATCGGTGGTTGCACCATCTACAATAATTTTTCTGATGGAATAGAAAGGAAGATGCAAACCAAGACCAAGCAGAATTACCAGAAGAAGTCGTTTAACTCTCCTGGCAAGGGGTGGATCCCAATGGTGGTATTCTTCCCATCGTCGTCGGGTTGAAATTACAAACGTTAAACCCGCACCGAATAAAAATGCGGGCGCACTAAGTCCATGAAAAAATTCATGAAGTTGAAAGAATGGCGCTCGTTGTACGTTTGTCGGAAGAAACGCGCGGAATACATGCCCTTCCAACATCACTAAAATAACTGCACTGCGATATAAGTCAATGAAGATATATCGCTGTTTTGGACTTCGACCGTTCGGTTGTAACATTGCTGGAGGTCCCAACATGGAACTTCACACTAATGTGCTAATACGCAGTTGATTGCTGTGGTGTTCACGATGTCGTCCACACTGCATCCACGGGAAAGGTCGAATGCAGGTTTGTTTAATCCCTGTACGATTGGGCCAATCGCATCTGCGCCGCCAAGTCGCTGCGCCATTTTATATCCAATATTTCCAGCATTCAGATCCGGAAAAATTAAAACATTGGCGTTTCCTTCAATAGCGCTGCCAGGAGCTTTCGAACGAGCAACTTTCGGAACGATTGCAGCATCCAGCTGCATCTCTCCATCAACAATCAGGTGAGTTGCTTTGCGTTTTACGATGGCAGTTGCCTGCTGGACTTTCTCAACAAGTGGATGGTTTGCACTTCCTTTCGTCGAGAACGAGAGCATCGCAACTTTCGGTTCTTCAGTTGTAAGCTTTTTATGATTCTCTGCCGTAGCAATTGCAATATCAGCAAGCTGTTCAAATGTGGGATCGGGTACAACAGCACAATCAGCAAATGAAAACACTTGATGTGGGAACACCATCAAAAAGAAACTCGAAACTATGCTAATACCATCTTTCAATCCAATCACTTGTATTCCAGCCCGGAGAACATCACCTGTTGTTGAGAGTGAACCAGCAACGCTGCCGTTTGCCATGCCTTCGCGCACCATCATTGCTCCAAAAAATATTGGCAGCTTCATCACTTCTTGTGCTTCGGTGATTGTTATACCTTTATGCCTACGAAGATTGAAAAAGACATGAGAAAAATCACTCAACTTCTCCGATCTGGCTGGATCTATAATACGAACACTGCTGATGTTAATTTGTTGAGACGCCGCCTTCGATCTTATTTGCTCATCATTACCGATGAGAATTGGATTTGCAATTCCTTGATCAATCAAGATGCGGGCAGCTTTCATTACTCGCTCATCTATTGCATCCGGAAAGACAACAGTTTTTTTGTTTTTTTTTGCTTGATCTTTTATTGATGTTAATAATTGTGAGGGTATCATAGTATGTTTTATTCAGATAACAATAAATATTTATGTCGATATTTTTTAATGATACAAAGTTCGCTCTTTTCATTTAGAAAAGCAAAATTGAAATTACCAATTCCTAACATAATATTCCATGAGTACTCATTTATATCTCTGATGCCTCATATGAAATCGAGCTATCTTTCAGTCCACAATAAAAAAAAATTATACTCCAATTTTGGTTCTGTTCTATACAACCCAACTCTGCCATCTTGTCAAGCATATAAACCGAAACATCTAAAAAAACGATGAAATATATTAAATTCCTTTAACTTATGTCGCAGTTCTTGATTCTCTGTCAGTATTTCGGTATCTTGAGGACGTTAAAATAAAGATTTTTCTTACCGTGTCAGAAAAAGATAAAAAAATTTATTTAGAAACATATGGTTGTCAGATGAATTTAGCAGACTCAGAGGTTGTCCTCAGTTTGCTGAATGATGAAGGATACACCTTGACCGACGATATTAGCACCGCTGATGTCATCTTGGTTAATACATGCAGCGTTCGTGAACATGCTGAGAAGCGAATCTATGGCAGGCTTGGAGAATTCAAGTCCCTTAAAAATAAAAAGCCGAAAATAATTGTTGGTGTATTGGGCTGCATGGCAGAACGTCTGCGGGAAAAACTAACTACCGAAAAAGCAAAAGGTGTTGGTCAGGAAGTTGATTTAATTATTGGACCCGATGAATATCGAAAACTGCCAGAACTTATGATGCAAGCTTGGCACGGGGATCGAGGGATTGCGGTGCAGCTATCCCGTATCGAGACCTATGACGATATAAATCCGCTTCGAACCAACGGAATCAGCGCTTGGATTTCAGTAATGCGTGGATGCGATAAGTTCTGCTCTTTCTGCGTTGTACCGTTTACACGTGGGCGAGAACGAAGCCGACCACTGGCAAGCATTGTTCAGGAAGTTGAGACACTTTCTTCCCGCGGATTTAAAGAAATAACTCTGCTCGGACAAAACGTTAATTCGTACCAAGATAAAGAAAATAATTTTGCCGACTTGTTAAAATCGGTTGCAAATGTTGATTCAACGATTCGAATACGCTTCGTTACTTCACACCCGCAGGATATGTCGGACAAACTTATTCGGGAAATCGCAGAACATAAGAACATTTGCAAGTACACACATTTACCGATTCAATCCGGCTCTGATCGCATACTCGAACTGATGAACCGTAATTATGATAGAAAACATTACTTGAATCTTGTTAATAAAATCAAATTACTAATCCCTGATGCCAGTCTTTCAACCGACATCATTACAGGTTTCCCAACCGAAACAGAGGAAGATCATAGACAAACATTAGAGGTCATGAAAGAAGTTCAGTTTGATGGCTCCTTTATGTTCAAATATTCTCCGCGCGAGAACACTCATTCATACAAAATGGCGGATAATGTTCCTGATGAAATTAAAACCCGCCGTATTAATGAGATCGTCGAACTTCAAACAAAAATCTCTTTCATGAAAAATAGCAGCCACATCGGAAAAACCTTAGAAGTTCTTGTTGAAGGAGAAAGTAAAAAATCACCCTCGGAATGGCAAGGACGAACTGATGGAAATAAAATGGTTATCTTCCCGAAAGGAAATTTTCTAGTTGGAACATATATCAAAGTCAATATAGAACGCGCAAACTCAGCAACATTATTTGGATTCTTAACCCATTCAAACACACAAACAGCAGAGAAAGCCGCATGAAACTAAAAGATTTCAGATTATGGCCAATAGTCCAATTTATTGAGATTACGGAATATGGATTTATTTTATTACTTGCTCTCTGCTCTCTGGTATCTACCCAAAGCTCGATGCTTATTGCCCAAATTACGGATGAAGAGGTAAGAACAGCTATCGAAAAAGTGGACCAGGGGGCAAGTGAAGATGTGAAGAAAATCCTTCCCGATCTTATATCAAAATATCAGAATACTCCCGGAATGATATATTTACAGGGTCGTTTAGCATCTGACGGTGTTGAAGCAGTAAAATTTTATCAGGGTGTGGTCGATAATTTCCCTAAAAGTGAGTGGTCAGATGATGCGTTAATTCGAATCTACCAATATTACTATTCATTGGGATTGTATCGTACAGCCGATCTAAAAATGCAGCAACTGAAGAAGGAATATCCGAACTCTTCCTACGTTACCGGAAAGTCTGAAATAAAACTTCCGAGGCAAGAGGAGACACCTGTTAAACTTCCAAAAAAAGAAATTGTTTCTGTGGATACACAGCAAATAGCCAAAACACAAACTCCAACTAATGCGGGATCATATACGTTGCAAGCTGGCGCATTCTCGACTCTTGCAAATGCTGAAAAACAGAAAGCGTTCTTCGAAGACTTAGGATATTCGGTAGAAATCACAAACAAAATCCGCTCCGGGCTCAGTATGTACTTGGTATGGATTGGAAGTTTTAAAACCATCCAACACGCACGCACGACAGGGAAAGAGATTAAATCGAAATACAAAATCGATACGATGATTATTGAAAAATATTAAAACGTTGAACGACACACAAAATACATACGGTATCATCGGAAACTCAGTCGAGATAAAAGAAATTCTCAACGTGATTCGCCAGGTTGCACCAACCGATATTACGGTACTTATCACTGGAGAAAGCGGTACAGGCAAAGAAGTAATCGCAAAAACAATCCACAAATTAAGTAAGCGAGCTTCGAGACCAATGATATCAGTGAATGCCGGTGCGATTCCCGAGGGAATAATTGAAAGCGAGCTTTTCGGTCATGAGAAAGGTTCATTTACCGGTGCTGGTGAGACACGCAAAGGTTACTTCGAGCTTACCGATGACGGTACAATCTTCCTCGATGAGATCGGCGAGCTGCCTATCGGTACGCAGGTCAAGTTTTTACGCGTGCTTGAAAGTGGTGAGTACATGCGCGTGGGTTCTGCGACTCCGAGGAAAGTTGATGTTCGCATTATCGCAGCCACTAATAAAGATTTGGAATCAGAAGTTAGGCATGGTAATTTCCGACCTGATTTATATTTCCGCCTGCGTTCCATTAATATCAAAATTCCTCCGCTTCGTGAACGACGTGAAGATATCCATCTCTTCGCCGAGGAGTTTGCGAAACAGGTTTGCGAGAAGAATAAAATAACGTTTGGTGGATTTACAGATGAAGCAAAAGAACTAATCAAAAATTATCATTGGCCCGGTAACGTTCGAGAGCTGCGGAACATTATAGAGAGCATGTTGGTTATTGAGCGGGGAAGACGAATCGACGCAAACGATATACACAAATATCTTAAAGACAATCGAGATGATAACCGAAATTTACCTGTATTTACGAATAAAAGTCTCGATCAGGCAGAACGTGAGCTGATACTCAGGGCACTCCTCGAAATGAAAAGCGACATAATAGATATAAAAAATATTTTAAGCCAGCGACGCGTTGCATCGG
Organism: uncultured Chlorobiaceae bacterium; assembly: GCA_964354225.1. Lineage (GTDB taxonomy): Bacteria > Bacteroidota > Ignavibacteria > UBA10030 > SZUA-254 > CAYGZC01. The sequence goes on from CAYGZC010000124.1 coordinate 5,296, forward strand.
TTGATTCACATGTTGTTGAAGCTTCGTTTGACACTGCAAATCTGGAAGAAAACAATTTACCTATCGAGCCGGTTGATGCGATGGAACAAAGAGCGATCATCGGTGCTCTTGAACGTTTTAAGGGAAACCGTCGGCTGGCATCCAAAGCGTTAAATATCAGTGAGCGCACACTGTATCGTAAAATAAAAGAATATAATCTGGATCAGTGAAGATGAGATCCGTTATAAGTATAATTGCATTCGGTTTATTGAATCTTATTGGATGTTATTCCTTTACAGGATCGTCAGTTCCAACACATTTAAAAACAATTGCCATTCCACTCTTCGATGATCAGAGTGGATCGGGCGAGCCAGGATTAAGAGAAAAACTAACAAACAAATTGATCGAAAAATTCCGGCAGGATAACAGTCTTGAGCTTGCTGAAAGAACAAATGCCGATTGCATCCTTGAAGGAATAATTCTTTCAATGCCCGATAAGCCACAGGTCGTCACAGCAGGCGAAACGGTTTCTAAGGCACGCGTGACAATTACGGTTAAGGTTAATTATCAGGACATGAAACTGAAAAAGAAAGTATGGGAAAAACAATTCTCAGGTTGGGCAGATTATCAAATTGGCAGTGGAAATACCGAGCGCGATGCAAGTATCGATATTGCCATTGAAAAATTATCCGAAGATATTCTGCTCGAAGCTGTTTCAGGTTGGTAAGAAAAATAATAAATTTATGATATTATAAAGGTATGAAAATATTCCCATGCAAGATTATATAATAGGTGCATATTTTATCTCACTAACAATACTCTTTCTTTTCGGATCGAGCGGTTTCGTGATGATCTATTACTATTTAAAGCATCGAGATACGAAACATAAACCCGTGGGCGAACTGAAAGAATTTCCGGTGGTCACAATGCAGCTGCCAATTTATAATGAATATTATGTGGTTGAGCGTCTTATTAATGGTGCATGTGAAGTCGACTATCCCAAAGATAAGCTCGAGATCCAAGTGCTCGATGATTCAACGGATGAAACCATCGATATCGTTGGAAATATTGTTCAGCATTACCAGAAGAACGGTTACGATATCAAACACGTGAGGCGTAGCTCGCGTGTCGGATTCAAAGCCGGTGCACTCAAAGAAGGATTAAAGACAGCGCGTGGTGAATTCATCGCAATCTTCGATGCTGATTTTATACCATCAAAAGATTTTCTTAAACGAACGCTACCATATTTTTATAGCGATAAGGAAACTGGTCTTGTGCAAACCCGTTGGGAACATTTAAACCGGGAATATTCATTTTTAACAAGAGTTCAGGCGATGGCACTTGATGGACATTTCGTCATTGAGCAGAACGTCCGGAATAAAGCGGGATTTTTCATCAACTTCAACGGAACAGGTGGTATATGGAGAAAAACATGTATAATCGACGCTGGAAATTGGGAAGCCGATACACTAACGGAAGATCTTGATTTGAGTTATCGCGCTCAATTGCGCGGCTGGAAGTTTAAGTTCTTGAACGATGTTACATCACCAGCAGAGTTGCCCTCAGAAATCAATGCCCTGAAATCGCAACAATTCCGATGGACGAAAGGTGCAATCGAGACTGCCCGGAAAATACTTCCTAAAGTTTGGAAATCAAATATTCCTCTTGAGAAAAAAATCCACGCAACTTTCCATCTTTCAAACAACATCGTTTTTCCATTCATCCTGGTTGCCGGGATACTCAACGTCCCGCTCATCTTTATCAAACATCAAGGCGGGTATGAAACGTACTTTGCAATCATGGCTGTGTTTGTTTTTGCATTCATTGGATCATTTTTATTCTATCTCTATTCTCAAAAAGATGTTTATCATGATTGGCAGCGCAGAATGCTTTTATTCCCGTTGTTCATGGCTGGTAGCATGGGGTTTGCAGTCAATAATACTAGAGCGGTTATTGAAGGACTGTTGAAGAGAAAGTCGGAATTTGTCAGAACTCCAAAATATTCAGTGGTAAATAAAAAAGATAATTGGCTTGATAAAAAATATGTGCTGAAAAAATTCAATTATACTGTTGTCATCGAGTTATTACTTGCACTTTATTGTATGTTCGGTGTTGCAGCATCAATCTACTATCTTGAGCTTGCAGCAGTGCCGTTCCAGCTCCTGTTCTCGATGGGATTCGGTCTCGTTGCCTGGCTCTCTATAAAACATGCCTGGTTGGCGCGAAAATTAGCAGGGAGCAAATAAATAATGAGATCTTAAGGACGCACCAATTCCATTGAATATTGAACAAATAGAATCCCGAATTAACCGACGTCCGTACTCGCCGCTATTTGCCCGGCTGGCTGCTGAATATTTATCTACTGGAAGAATTCAAGAAGCCAAAGAACTTTGTACAACTGGTTTGGAAAATTATCCTACCTACTCAACAGCATATTTTGTTTTAGCAAAATGTTATGAGAAACAAGAAAATTATCCCTCCGCTCTCGAAAATCTTCGGGCAGCGAAATCATTAAATCCGAATTCTCAAGTGCTTGATGACTTTGAGAGGAATATTGAAAATCTGCTCATTCCAATATCCAAAGAACAAACAGAACCTGAGGTTGCCCCTCTATCCCCCATCGAACAGGTATCGCTACAAGTAGCAGAATCCCAAGTCCCTGATTTTCCAACCATAATTCAAACAGATATAATGTCACCCTCGGAAGAAAAAATTGATACACCTCCAACGTTATCATCTGAATCAATAATTGAAACTTCAAAGGAAGAAGTTGTTTCAGTTCAGGATAAAGTTGCGGATGTTCCAACCTTTCCCGAACCGGTAGAAGTAATAGATGACACTAAGGACGCAGAAATTCTAAAACCAACTATTGATGAAGATCTAACTCAAGATCAAGAAACAGAATCATCGGCTGCGTCAATCACCGAATCAGTGATCGAGGCACCGGTGGAAGAAGTCGTTCAACATCAAGAGCCACTCGAAACGACTATTGAAACGCCGCCAGAATTGAAACCCATCGATGAAACTTATACTCCGAATAAGGAGCAGACAGAAACAAAGCTCCTCATACCTGAATTCCTTGATGACGGAAGGATTGTTAGTAAAACATTAGCAGAAATCTATGCAACTCAGGGTGAATATCGGGAGGCAATATTGACTTATCGGCTGTTAAAGCAAACCCATCCGAACCTAACCGATGAGATCGATAGAAGAATTAGCGAGTTAGAAAATAAACTACATATTAAGATTGAACAACATTGAAATGGAATTAGGAATGATCTACAGAAACAAAAAAGCCCCAAGAAATTTGGGGCTTTTTGCTGTTAGATAAAAACTTTATCTATTGAATAGATTTAACGTACTTAGATAGACCTGATTTATGATTTGCAGCATTGTTGCGATGGATTATACCTTTCGCGGCAAGTTGATCCAGAAATTTTACTGCCTTCTTCAATTCGGCTTGCGCTTTTTCTTTATCCTTCGACTCACGTACTTTTTTGACAAGAGTTTTCATTTTCGATAAATACGCTCTATTTCGTGCACGGCGTGTGATTGCCTTACGTGCTTGCCGTTCTGCTGAGAGATGCTGTGCCATTTACTTAATTTCCTTAAAATAATTTTTAAAATTGCGTAATAATATAAGAAATATTTGTCACAGTATCAATTAAAAAATCGTATAGCTTAAACCTAAAGCGATTGTCTCTTTTATCTGAGTGCGCGGTGATACTCGCTTTTCATTAATTAACTGAACATTTAATATTGCAGTAATATACTTACTTACTTTAGCAGTTATCGAGGTGTTATCCCGAACAACAACTTCATCGAATGTTTTGAAAGGTGCAAACAATTCTAATTGAGTTGTGAACAAAATATTATCTTCTAACTGCCACTCAACATTTGTCACCGATTCCATGCCGCCATCGACCGCAGATTTTTCTACTTTATTTGTTGCAGGATCATCCGTGTACTGGTTGAACTTATTAGTTAAGACCTCGCGCAGACCGACACCGAGCCGTGTTTTAATTTCTTTTAATGGCTGGTATCCAACACCAGCACTTTGAATTATAAAAGCAGGATCAAAAAACGTCGATACCTGATAGGAGCTATCTGGTTCTGGATAGAAGAAACCTTTAGCTATTTGTGTTTTCAGGTTTGCTGCGGCGTAAGGATTGATAAACGTTCCAAGTTTGTATGTGAACACTGTAGAAAGATCAATCACATCATCTGTCTTTCTTAACCCCTGGCTGCCAAGACGGGTTTGACCGAATGCAAATTTATATGTGTTCGTCCAGTTTGAAGTCTCCTCATCATCAATCGATTTCCCATCGGCAGATAACGTATATGCGAGCGCATTCTCGCCGCCTTGTGCCCAATCTGTAAATGCAACTTGCGTTAATGTTAGTCCCGCTACTAAACCATGCTTCCACCCGTACTCCGGTTTTGGCGGGGTAGATGGATCTTCTTGAGCGAGAGACCGAACGGGCAACATTATCAATATAAAAATTAATGTCAAATATTTCATTGCGGTTTATCTCCTTGAATTTGTGAGTGATTTATTACTGTAGCTGATGTTACACACGTTCGGATGTTCTCAGTCCCTGCGAGATTCTTAGCGGACACAGCAAACCCAAAATAAGCGCTAAGTTTCAACAAAAAGAAGTAGTTTTGCGCCACATCATCCTGTAAACAATTTATTAAATACACTCCTGTACCTTCACGTTTCTGCAAAGGCACAGGGTATGGATAAATTTTATTTCGTTCTTAAAAATTCAATCCTTCGGTTTTTCTGTTTTCCTTCGGCTGTTGTATTCGGTGCTATCGGTTTATCCGGACCGAACCCTTTTGTAGCGATACGAACTGCTGAAATACCATTATTTACAAGATAATTCTTAACAGACTCTGCACGACTTTGTGAAAGTTTCATATTCATCGCATGTTTACCAACATTATCTGTGTGCCCTTGAATCTCTACCTCTATCTCCAAATTCTGTTCCAGCGTGTTGAATGCTTTACTCAATATTTCCTCCGACTCCGGGCTTATCTCGGCACTGCCGGTTTTAAATACAATACCATCCAGCACGATTGCTTTTCCAACTTCAGCTTTCAACACTTCTTTTTCTTTGGGAACATCATCACTCGGATCAAGTGGATTTGTTCCCTTCATAATCTCAACTCCATCGTACACTGTTCCACCATCTGTATCCGCAATTAGCGGATTAGTCTTATGAGTATTCACTTCATCACCATCCTTTAAACTATCACCATCGGTATCTGCCTTTAAAGGAGCTGTCTTATATTTCAAAGCCTCCTCGCTATCGGTCAATCCATCATCATCAGTATCAGCTTTCAAAGGATCAGTTTTATAAACAAGAACCTCATCACCATCCGATAGTTTATCACCATCGCTATCCGGTTTCAGCGGATTAGTTTGATACTTCATAACCTCATCTGCATCCCTCAAACCATCATCATCAGTATCTGCTCTTAAGGGATCGGTTTTATATTTCGTCACTTCGTCACCGTCTTTAAGTCCATCACCATCGGTATCTGCTTTCAGTGGATTTGTGTGATACTTATGAACTTCCTCGCCATCTTGAAGTCCGTCACCATCTGTATCTGGGTTATCGGGATCAGTTTTTAATTCCTTCTCTTCTTTATTTAAAAGACCGTCATTATCATTATCTGCCGCTCCACCTCCAGTGGCAAAATTAAATCCGATGGCACCTGTATAATATACATCTTTTGGTGTGCCTGCCATGTAGTAATTCAAATCGTCTGTAAATGAATAGTTGACACCGCCTGATAGATCTATCGTTACAAAATCAGATAACTTGATTTCAGCGCCTAAACCGGCAGGTACAATACCGGTTGTCCCATTTTTATTAACTGATTTGGGTGAAACTGACATTGGCAAATTAGTAACTTTATAGAACAGACCACCGATCCCCGCATAAAGATAAGGATTCCACGTTTCATCTTCCGCAAGATTAAGCAACAGTCTTCCATCGACCGGAATAATCTCGGTTCGATAATAATCTCCCTCGAAGTCGAATCCCGCAAGCGAGCCATATCCTACACCAAGCTCCATTTGGAAATCGCCGCCTAATTCGAATCTGCCTAATGTTCTTGCAATATAGGAACCTTTCAAACCGTTAGTTTCCCAAAATTCCGTTGCAGGCACAGCACCATTGAATTGCAAACCAAATTTGAATCCGTAATCTCTGAATTGGGAAAAAGAGGTTATACTTGATGATAATATAAATATCATAACAAGTATTAATCTGTAATATTTTAAATACATTGTAAATCCCCTTCAAAATTTAAAATTGAAAAATCTGTATGTGATTAAGAATAGAAATTCTTATCGTCCTTGCAAAACAACCGAGCAATGCCCGCAGCGCTTTGCATTAATTGGAATCGCCATCAGACATTCGGGGCAATCTTTCGTTATTGACGCAGGCGCTTCTTCTTTTTTCTTCATTTTATTTAAACCGCGGATAAGCATGAATATTGCAAAAGCAACTATAATGAAATCGATTATGGTGTTGATGAAAACACCATACTTCAGTAATACCGCCGGCCCTGCCACAGTTGCTTCCTTGAGCGTGATCGAAAAACCGCTGAAATCCAGACCACCTATAATCATCCCGAGTGGCGGCATAAGCACATCAGCGACTAATGAGCTGATGATCTTCCCGAATGCAGCACCGATGATTATACCAATTGCCATGTCAACCACATTACCCCGCATAGCAAATGTTTTGAATTCTTTTATCATTGACATTGTGACTCTCCTTTCAAAGAAGATGATTTATCCCATGATCGAACATGGAGATTGGATTATTGATATTATTTTAATTATACTTGCGAAAAAGGTAGCTATTTCGCTAATAAAAGTCAAATCTCCAAACTTTTTTGTTGATTTGCTTTCCTAAATATGATGCGTTATATTAACATAAGATTCCTTCACAGAAGTTCCGCTATGTACTTAATCTGAAATGGAATATAGGAAATGTTCTTTGTTTTATTAAAAGATTAATCAGGGGTGTTCCAAGCATTTTCGATGTGCGGAACTGAGAATATACCCGTCGAACCTGATCTGGATAATACCAGCGTAGGGAAAAATTTTCTAACGCCGTTTTTCTGACTCACCTATGCTGCATGTGTCAGGGAAACGGCGTTTATGTTTTATATTAAATGGAGATATACCAATGAAAATCATTACATTATTTTTGTTAATACTATGTACTATAATTTCACGTGCTCAAGAAATTGCTGCGGTTGAACCGGATACAATTTATTACTTGTCGCCTATTATCATTTACCCAACCCAGGCGCATGAGCGGGAAACACCGGCAACATTCTCAAACTTAAACCAACAACAGATTAACGAGCGATATTCTGTTCAGGACATTCCTGTACTTCTCTCCGAGTTACCGGCAATTACCTCCTACTCGGAAAACGGCAACGGGATTGGATACAACTATATTAATTTACGAGGATTCGATCAAAGACGATTGTCGGTGATGATCAACGGTGTTCCACAAAATGATCCTGAAGATCATAATGTATATTGGATTGACTTCCCAGATTTAATGGCAAGCACAAGTTTGATTCAAATACAACGCGGTGCAGGAAGCGCATTCTACGGTCCGCCTGCAATCGGTGGCTCGGTGAATTTGGTAACTAATCCGTTCAATCAGAAGCCCGGAGTTACAATTGAAACAATGTTCGGATTTCAAGAATTCGGAGACAGCAGTCAACCATTGCCTTTAACGACAAAGAAATACAACGTTTCGATTAACTCAGGATTAATAAATCAACAATATATGCTCTATGGAAAATTGGGGAAACTTATGAGTGATGGTTACAGGTCAAACTCATGGGTTGATGCCAATTCATATTTCCTCGGTGCTATTCGTTTTGATAAAGATGTAACAACACGTTTTCATTTGTTCGGTGGACCATTCTCTGATGGCTTAGCTTATTTTGGACTTCCAAAATTTGCAATCAAAGATGAAAAATTACGCCGACAAAATCTTGCAGATTGGTGGAGTATAGATGCCACCCGCCAAACTTATACCTATGCACCTGAACGACGTAAACAGGAAATCGAAAATTTTTCTCAGCCACATTATGAATTAATGAATGAATGGCGTCCATCAGCAACTGCTACTGTAAATAACACAATTTTTTATTACAGCGGTGATGGATTTTTCGATTACGATGCTTCTTGGGCAGATACCTCGTCTTTGCGCATCGGTTACAATTATGGAATTCCGGTATCGGAAAATCCAACTAATGCTTTAGTGCGAGCATTTGTAGGGAATAAACAATTTGGGTGGCTGCCGCGTATCGCCATTGATCATGAAAATGGCTCGCTAACGTTAGGTGCTGAAGTTCGACTTCACCGATCAACACATTGGGGAAAAATACAATATGCAGAAAATCTCCCATTAAATTACGATCCCGATTATCACTTTTATGAGTACAATGGAGAAAAGGATATTCTTTCATTTTACATCCACGAATTATTCCGGCTTGAGCAAAATCTCACACTCACCAGTGATCTCCAACTCGTAAAGCTCCGCTATGGAATAAAGAAGGAGAAGTATCTTGAGAACAATTTCAACTCACCGTACTTTTTCGCAAATCCAAGAGTTGGAATTAACTATAACATTAACGATAATTGGAATAGTTATGTATCGTTGGCATACACATCGAGGGAACCGAGATTGAAAAATCTGTACGCGGCTGAATATTCATCCTATGGTGATCGACCACTGTTTGAAGCGGATACAAGCGGCGGCAGAGTTAAGTACAATTTCTCAAAACCGTTAGCAAAACCAGAGCACCTGTTGGATATTGAGATTGGTGTTGGTTACCGTCACCCCAATGCAAATTTATCGGCAAATCTTTATTGGATGGAATTTACGGATGAGTTGGTAAAAAGCGGACGTGTTGATATATTCGGTCAGCCGGTTACAGGAAACGCGCAGCGAACTCGCCATATTGGATTCGAAGTTGATGGAAACATTTCTTTCTCAAAAGTTTTTAGCTTGAGTGGAAATCTTTCACTCTCTCAGAATAAACTCATCCACCATCGAGTATTTGTGGAATCGAGTGATACAGGGGGTAATACAACTTACACTCCAATGAACCTCGATAATAATTCCATCGCCGGATTCCCAAACGTACTTGGCAATCTTCGCTTCACATGCCGCGACGATTTAATCACAACATCTATCGTTGTAAAGTATGTTGGCTCGTTCTACACTGACAACTTTGAAAATGAAGAAAATAAGAACGATGCTTACACGGTCATAAACGCAGAGATCCTGTACAAGCTGCCACGAATTTTTAACTCAAACTTTTTAGTCCGGGGTGAAGTGAGAAATCTATTCAATCGACTATACTCTATGAACGGCGAAGGTAATGCCTTCTTCCCCGCGGCAGAACGGAATTATATACTTGGAATTACAGCATATTTTTAATCATCAACCAACTACAGACAATGCATGCTTTAATAATCGCTAATGGAACGCTGCCACATTCGGATTTTGTCCGGGCATTGGTGAAATTTGCCGACTTTGTGGTGTGTGCCGACGGTGGCGCAAATCATGCGCAAACACTAGGAATAAAACCCGATATCATCATTGGTGATTTCGATTCAATTACACCTGCAACAAAAATATTTTTTCAGAAGATTCTTCAGCTTCATCTCGAAGATCAAAACACTACCGATCTGGAAAAGGCAATCGACCATTGTCTTGATCGTAAAATTACTTCCATCGATGTTGTTGGAGCTTTGGGCAGCAGAATTGATCATACAACCGGCAACTTAGGATGCTTTAAAAAATATGGTAACAAGATTCATATGCGCATGATTGACTCAATGGGTGAATTGACATTGATCCGAAAAGAAGTCCATCTTGAGATGAGAGAAGGTGAAAAACTTTCCCTTATCCCGTTGGATCGCTGCACAGGAGTAACAACAACAAATTTAAAATATGCTTTAAATAACGACATACTTGAACTTGGCGTACGTGAAGCGATTAGCAACGAGGCAACCTCGACATACGTATCTGTACGGGTTGGCAGCGGCACTTTGTTGTTGTATAGATTCCATGGATTGAAATGGAAATTCCCGTAAGTTTAAACCTCCCGTTGATATTCAATATTAATGATACACCTATCCCTGCCTGATATCATAGTTATACTATTGTATTTTTGTGCGGTAGTTTACGTAGGATTTCGTTCTATGCGGAAGACTCAAGATACGGAAGAAGATTTTCTTCTTGCAGGTCGCTCACTCACACTTCCTATATTCATCATGACGCTCGTTTCTACATGGTACGGAGGAATTTTAGGTGTCGGGGAATTTTCGTACCGCTACGGTATTTCAAACTGGTTTATTCAAGGACTTCCTTACTACATCTTTGCCGCAATCTTTGCGATCTTCCTGGCTAAGAAAATAAGGGCAACTAATCTTTACAGCATTCCCGACAAGCTCGAATTGGCATACGATAAAAAGACCGCCATTCTCGGTTCAGTTTTAACTTTCATCTTAATGACACCGGCACCGTACATTCTAATGCTGAGTGTCTTTCTTCAGATGATCTTCGGATGGAATTTATTTGTCAGCTTGGTAGTTACTGCGCTCGTCGCAGTCTCATACCTATTTTGGGGTGGATTTCGTGCCGATGTCCAAACAGACGTGCTGGAATTCATTTTGATGTTTGTTGGATTTGCCGTTATCATACCATTCGCGTTCATAAAGTTTGGCAGCTTCGAGTTCCTGAAAACAAATTTGCCGCCGATGCACCTCACGTGGCATGGAGGGAATACCGTACAGTATATCATTGTATGGTTCTTCATAGCACTCTGGACTCTTGTCGATCCTGCATTCCACCAACGCTGCTACGCGGCAAAAGATGGAAAGGTTGCTCAACGAGGGATTCTCATATCAATTATCTTCTGGTTCATATTTGATTTTATGACGGCAACTGCCGGGCTTTATGCTCGCGCGGCAATACCAAATCTTCAAGAACCTATGATGGCGTACCCCATGCTTGCAGAAAAGGTTCTCCCGCCAATTGCTAAGGGAATGTTTTATGTCGGGATGCTTGCTACGATTATGTCGACACTGAACACGTTAGCATTTGTTTCAGCTCAAACATTAGGTAGAGATATTTTGGGAAGATTGCGGATTGAA
>CAYGZC010000125.1:0-2738 GCA_964354225.1 uncultured Chlorobiaceae bacterium
TCCACAAGCATCTTCATTGGTGCTTGAGCGATTGTATCCGACACGATGGATATCTCCAAAACTCTACAGATCGGGGGAGACAGTATCCTTAACGCTCGACGGTTTTGAGACCGCAGTCTATGAAATGTACCCAATCGAAGAAGCAACAACTCCGCTTCTTGCCGGAGTTACGTTTAATGCAATATCTTCTGGCATCGGGTATTCTCTCCAATTCCACAGCGGCTCTATCGATGCGAAGATTTTAAATCCATCATTCGTGAAATCAATTTCACTTAACGGGAAACAGATAGATGCAAACTCATTATCTCTGAAAACAGAAAAGACACCTGATATCGTTTCAGGTGTAAAGTTAAATCAAGATGCTAGTGACAAGTCGAAGATTAACATTACACTGAAGGTCGACGAGTCTGCAAAAGATGCTATGATTGCCGTTCTATTGACACCCGATACTTCAATCCATGTTAAGGCAAAACCAAATCTTGTTGCGAGCATTAACGGAAAAGTTATTGAAGCAAAGACCGAACCGCAGGAAGGAAAATCGCAATGGTATATGATCGAGGTTGAACGTGGGAGACACGATATTGCAATGCAGGTGAAGCCAGGTAAAGATGAAAAAGATTGGAAAGGAAAAGCCATGGTTTGGCTGATTGCAAAACAAAAACAGAATACAAAAGAAATTATTTTCACTCTGAAGACTGAGCCAAAGACCAGACCATTCCCGCCGCATGTGTGGGGAGTTGGTGAGTTGAGAAAGAATGTGAAGCTGGGAGAAATAAAAGTCGAATCTTTAAATGTTAAATAATTATCAAATACTACCTAACGGAGATATCATGAAATATTCTTGTTTTTCTATCCTGATAGTCGCGATATTTTTTTCGCAGCAGTCTTTTGCCCAAACAATCTATCTTGACGAGCTTAACCTCTCCGCAATGGAATGTGGCTGGGGAACGCCGGAAGCGAAGAAGTCTCTTGAAGGAAATCCGCTCACCATTGCAGGACAAAAATATGAGCGCGGTGTTGGAACGCACGCTATCAGCACGTTCCTCTTAAACCTCGATGGAAAAGGTAAACGATTTACCGCGTCGGTCGGGCTTGACGATGAAGTTGTTACGGGGAAAGGAACTATAAAGTTTTTTGTTCTCGGCGATAAGAAAGTTCTCTGGGAAAGTCCCGTCATGAAAAAAGGAGACACACCAACCAAACTTGATGTCGATCTTGCCGGTGTGAAACTCTTGGGTTTGCTTGTCACCGATGCCGGTGACGATATAGATTACGATCATGCCGATTGGTGTGATGCTAAAATTGAATTGAAAGAGAATATCCCCTTGTCTGAAATTGTTGTGAAAACGAAATTTGACCCATACATCCTTACACCAAAACCATCCGACTTGCCTAAAATAAATGGAGCGAGAGTTTTCGGTGTCCGTCCGGGAAATACATTCCTTTATACTATTGCGGCAACTGGAAAACGACCGCTGACATTCTCAGTGGAAAATCTCCCTAATGGATTGAATCTTGATCCATTGACAGGTATAATCACTGGAAAAATAACTAAAGAGGGCGAGTACAATGTTGCGCTTATTGCCAAAAACGAGTTAGGTGATGTTAAGCGTGAGCTTCACATCAAAGTCGGAGATAAAATTTGCCTCACTCCTCCAATGGGTTGGAATAGCTGGAACTGCTGGGCGTGCTCGGTTGACGATGCGAAAGTTCGTGCCTCTGCAGATGCTATGGTTTCATCAGGACTTATCAATCACGGATGGACATATATCAACATTGATGATTGTTGGGAAATAAAACCGGACGCAAAAGAACCGGAGTTACAAGGTGAGCTGCGTGATAAGAACGGAATGATCAACACGAATAAAAAATTTCCCGACATGAAAGCCCTCAGCAATTATATCCACAGCAAAGGGTTGAAGTTAGGAGTTTACTCTGGTCCCGGTCCGCTTACATGTGCCGGTTTCACGGGAAGTTATCAATATGAATTGCAAGATGCTCAACAATATGCTAATTGGGGAATCGATTACCTGAAATACGATTGGTGCTCCTATGGAAAAATTGCTAAAGATAAAAGTCGTGGAGAACTCATGAAGCCTTATCAAATAATGAGAGAAGCACTTGATAAAGTCCCGCGTGATATCATTTATAGTTTGTGTCAATATGGTATGGGAGATGTGTGGGAATGGGGTGCTGAAGTTGGTGGCAACTGCTGGCGAACAACCGGCGATATTACAGATACATGGTCAAGCATGTCTGGTATCGGTATCAAGCAATCGGGACACGAAAAGTATTCAGGACCCGGACACTGGAACGATCCCGATATGCTTGTTGTTGGACTTGTCGGCTGGGGGCCTCAATTGCATCCATCCAATCTCACACCTGATGAGCAATACACACACATAAGTTTGTGGTCACTGCTATGTTCACCGCTTCTGATTGGCGCAGACATGAGTCGACTTGACGATTTCACACTGAATCTTTTGACTAACGATGAAGTCATAGAGATCAATCAGGATCCTCTTGGCGTTCAGGCAAGAAAAATCTACGATGAGAATGGAAAGCAAATCTGGGTGAAAGAAATGGAAGACGGCTCAAAAGCTGTCGGACTTTTCTATCCTGATATAAGTGATAAAAAAGAACCCGCAAGTTACTTCAGTTGGGGTGAAAAGAAATCATCAAAGATAATATTAAAAGGAACCGACATCGGCATCAACGGTAAGTTTAAAGTGAGAGAT
>CAYGZC010000126.1:0-8135 GCA_964354225.1 uncultured Chlorobiaceae bacterium
AACTATCATGACGGAGTTAAGGTTTAGAAGGTTAGCTTCACCACGCCCAGTGGAGCCGGCAGAACCGACTTCGTTATCGCAGTACAATCCGGCACCAATGATCGGCGAGTCTCCTACTCTGCCGGGGATTTTAAATGCCATCCCACTTGTGGTGGTAACGCAAGAAAGATTTCCATTTTTATCCAAAGCACTCATGTGTATAGTTCCGTAGGATCTTAGATATTTTTCATAAATCTGCCCGATGTCTTGATCATCGATGGAGTGAGGAGGAAGCCAATCGTCTTCCTTGCTCAAGGTTTCTTTCCACTTTAGCCATACTTCGCGGGCTTTATCGGTGAGCAAATCTTCTTCTTTGAAGCCGTGTGCTTTGGCAAACTTCAACGCACCCTCGCCAACAAGAAGCACATGATCGCTGCGTTCCATAACAACCCGCGCGACCTTCGATGGATTCTTGATGTTTCGCAGTGCAGCAACGGAGCCGGCTCGGTAACTTGGTCCATGCATAACTGCGGCATCCAGCTCAACAATACCTTCTTCATTGGGCAATCCGCCATAACCAACGCTCATATCGTTCGGATCGTCCTCGACGATTTTCACACCGGCAATGACTGCATCCAATGCATCGCTTCCCTGTTCAATCATTTCCATTGCTTTCTCAAGCGCCTTCGTTCCGTTGCCGCTTGAAATAGCAATCGGTTTTCCTGCCGATGCCGGTTTTGGCGCTGCAAGCGATGGAAGATTTATAATGGATGATGTTGCCGCGGCGGCGCCTGTAAGCACAGTGGTTTTAATAAACTCACGACGGTTGATTTTATCCATAGGAAATCCTTATTAGTGGTCTTTGTAATAAGTTGAATTTAGAAATAAGCGGGGGAAAAAGCAATAATGATTTTCAATGAATCAAGAGTAGCTTTTTACGAGCGATAAATAACAATGATAGAAATGACTTTTTAGAAACCATGTCTATATAAAGTGATTGTTTTTTGCAGCATGGCAGGAGGAGGATACTCAGTCGCTGACTTCCGACCAAAGGATGATTGAATCGCAATTAACAAGCAAAACAATTTAACATAACATCTGTACTAACTCATGTTATTGCATACTTATTCTATCTAACCACTCTATTTTCTAATGATGCGTCCAATGCGGGATTTTTATAAATTATTGTCAAGCATTGTAAACCGCCTCCCATGGGCTCAACTTTTGTGTTTATGTGAGGGACAGGTCTCTCTTGATTAAATTTTTATTTAAAATTCATAGATATTATTCCTCCAGTGGTTCACTTGGTTCATCATTTAAGAAGAGTTTCAATAGTATTACGTAGAGTCTCCAGACCAAACGGCTTGTATATGAAGTCGTCAGCGCCATTCTTCATGGATTTAGCAGCATGCATTAAATCGGCATATGCTGTAAGCATAATTATTTTTATTTCCGGTTTCTTCTCTTTTATGAACTTCAAAACTCCGAATCCATCAACCTTAGGCATACTAATATCGACTATTGCAAGATCAAATTGGTGCTGATTCAGTTGAGAAATTGCTTTCTCACCATCATCAACAATTTGGATGTCATATCCATAGGATTTAAGTGCTCCCTGTAAGATT
The DNA here is from genome assembly GCA_964354225.1 of uncultured Chlorobiaceae bacterium. Lineage (GTDB taxonomy): Bacteria > Bacteroidota > Ignavibacteria > UBA10030 > SZUA-254 > CAYGZC01. The sequence goes on from CAYGZC010000126.1 coordinate 1,605, forward strand.
TTCCCAAGTTCAAGGTCGTCATCTGCGAGAAGAATTCTGTTTTTTAACATGTGCTATCCCTTCCATATTGTCATTAAAATACATCTTATAATATAAACACGGTAATTTACATATTAACCTATCAAGTACCAAATTACTACTGTGAAACCACCAATAGTAATCTGTGGCAGTGTAGATTTGTCTGACATCCATTTCCATACAACTGATAGAGATTGTTTTATCTATCTTCGTATTCAACCTTTAGCGCACCTATTGGGCTGGCATCGCTAATCCAACCGACCACTGTATAACGCAATATGACACAGTAGAGATAGAATGCTGCTAACGGCAAAAAAGGAAGCGCAGCGTCGAACAAAAGATTATCTGTATGGAGGGACGCAAAACCGATCGGTATACCAATGATGATTACAAGGAAAAGAAGCCAGCCACGTTTTCCATTTTTGTGAAGCACAAAAATCACGTAAGGTGCAAAGAGGATCGCAAGAATAGCCAAGAAGGACAGTATGATTTTGGGGTGAATAAAGAAGCTGCCCGCATATAGAAAGGCTGTCAACCGATTGTAAGTAAGCCAACGGTGCAATCGCCGCAGTTGGGGAACATTGGTCTCAGGTTTCGACTTGTCGATTTTGTTGTTCATTCGCATGTAACACTCTCCTCACCATCTTTGCGCTAATGGCATATAACGTGGCACATAAAAATGCCGTTGTGGAACGAACTCTTATAGAATAAATCCTTATTAGTGGTTTTTGTAATAAGTTGAATTTAGAAATAAGCGAGGGAAAAAGCAATAATAATTTACTTGTTCTAAATGCACATTGTTTTACTTTTTAGGCGTTTGCTGCTCCGCGTTTGCAATTAGTTCACCTATTCGTTAACTTTAGGTGTGCGAACGATTAAATTTTATCGGACACCTGCCGGACGATGCCCCCGTGAAAGAATTTTTAGACTCTCTTTCAGATAGGCATGCACGGAAAGTGACATGGGTACTCAGATTAGTTGAGAAACTAGAAATTGTTCCGCAACAATATTTCAAGAAGCTTGTAAACACGGAAGATCTATGGGAAGTTCGAGTACAAATCGGTAACAGCAGTTACCGTTTCCTTGGATTCTTTGATAGATCAACCTTATTAATATTGACAAGTGGATTTACGAAAAAGCAGCAAAAAACTCCAGTTCAAGAAATCGAGCTGGCTCATCAAAGGCGATTTGAATATCTCCAAAGGAAAAAGCACATATGAGTGATGTAGAACGATACATACAACAACGAAAGAGACGCAGCTTAAAGTTTGCAGAGAATTTTGAATCTGGATATGAGGCATTCGAGTTCAGTGTAATGCTTCGACAAGCAAGAGAACGTACTGGCATGACACAAGAGATTATTGCAAAGAAATTGCGAACGAAGAAATCTGCTATTTCTCGGATTGAAAACCACGCAGAAGACATTCGTCTTTCCACATTAGAAAAGTATGCAAGAGCTTTGGGCATGAAGTTAAGAGTACAACTTACCAGTTGATTACAAACTTTCATTACTCTAAAAATCGGGCGACATTGTGATTTAGCTTGTTTGCTATTAGAAATAAGTGAGGGAAAAAGCAATAACGATTTCACAAAGCGTTGCGCGGGAAAAACGACGTGCGGAGCAAATTTTGCCCATCGTCTGGCGACACACATATCACTCATTGTTCTTCTCTTTGTCTGCCAAGATTTGCTTTGCCTCTTTCAGGTTGATTGTTGCTTTGTGTCCGTGCTTTTCTAGCAAGTGCAAAAGATTGCTTCCGCTTAATAGCGTCAAAGGTTTACCTTTTGCAAATTCGTAAGCATCGGGACCATAGTCAGCCGTAGTAACAAGAATTCCTTTTGTCGCCCCCTCGTTCATTACTGTCCCAAACAGGTCACGAACTGCTGCCACACCAACAGTGTTCGTGTACCGCTTCGCCTGGATAACTATTTTGCCACCCCTAATTGGATTGGGATCAAATGCAACTGCATCAACGCCTCCATCTCGACTTGCTTGTGTCACTTTTACCTCACCACCAAATTGTGCGAACTCTTTCTCAAATAGTTCCCTAATGAGATGTTCAAAATCTTCCCAGTCCATTGTGGCAAGATTATTTGATTCACCAAGTCCATCAGCAACCGCATAGGATGAAATAAATCGTTTATCTTCTCGGCTTATAGTGAGAACGGGGGCAATGGGTGTCAAACTAAACAATTTTGAACTCCCAATCCCCTTGAGATGTTTGAAACAAATCTTAGGATCGACGCTCCATAAGTTAAGAGAAAGAAATTCTGAGCGATTTGCCATTACAGATATTATACAAGCATCAATTTTCTTCCCGGTAGCCTTATCGGTGGACACAACCCAACCATTAAAAACAATTGCTTCTAATGCCATGGCAATATCAGCGTTATATAACTCGTCAACTGTCCGAAGTGCAATTTGATAGATCACGTTGTCATACAACTTATTGATTGCAGAATCAGGAAGATAATTCTCAACAAATTTACTCTGTGATTGGATATACTTAACATCCTTGATTCTTGGCATTTTATCGAGAGAAGGGAGCGAATATTCTAATATGAGAATCCCCGTCTCTGGATTGTAGTCTAGTTTAAATTTCTTTGGAACACAATCAGGATACTCGGAATTAGAAAGAATTGTTTTACAATAATTAATAATCGAATATCGGTTTTGATTGAGATATTTATCTTTTCTTTTGTCTATCTTATCGTTATAGTTTCGTTGTTTTGTGAGAAATGCTTGCTCGTCTACTTGCCACAGTTCTAACCGCTTCTTGTATTTCTCTTCTAAGACATTATTCTTTTTTAGAATTATCTCTCGCTTTAATTCTAATTGCTTTTGAATGTCTTCTTGCCATAATACCAACTGCTTTTGGTATTTTTCGTTTGCATTAGCGTTGTATATCAATATCTCTTCTTTTTGCTTTTGAATGTCTTCTTGCCATAATACCAACTGCTTTTGGTATTTTTCATTTGTATCAGCATTGTACTTTAATATTTCTTCTTTCTGTTTTTCCCAAAATTCGTAATCCTCCTTAAATGCTTTTTCAGCATTTTCTTTTTTGTTCATTTTTCGGGATGGGCTAAATATGTCTAGTAAAGAAAGGGTTGGTCGATATTTTAAGGCGGATCCAATCGGAGGAAGAGGAACTTCTTGTAACATTGGTATTTGAGGTTTCAATGTTGGAATATTTGGAACATCATGCAACTTTGGTGGTTGAGGTTTCAATCGGTTGAAACACGATTTGATTTTTTGGGATGAAATTAGTTTTTCGAGGAAAACAAGATCTGGTTTATTTTGTGATGTGAACTCTGTCGGAATATTTGGAACATCGTGTAACTTTGGTGGTTGTGGTTTCGATTCATTGAAAGTTGAATTGTCCTTCAGTGTGTCCCAATTGAAGGTATTCTGGTTTATTAATGAGAATTCAAGTATGTTTTCAAGTTGATTAATTATTTCAACAGCTTTTTCAGTTCGCAATTCAGCTTTATAAAGCATTTCCTGTTTGTTTAACACACTATAATCTTCCTCATTTCTCTATTGTGCGTGCTGGTATATAACGTTCTACGGAACAACGCAACGCTGGAGCGAAAGTGTTGAGCCACAATAATTCCATGTCAATAAAGGCGATGTTGTTATGCTCGATCCGCAGCCGTTTCCAACTCAATGAGTTGGGCAAACTAGCTGGAATGCAACAAGCGTGATAATAAAAACGATAGCCAAACACCATATAACTGCGAATAGGCGAACGAATCGCTTTGCGACTATCCTTAAGCTACCGGGTGATTGTTTGCGCGCTCCACGAACGACGTAAAGATCACCAAAAGCATTTTTCTCCATACCTTCGATCAGACTCAACCAGTGATCAACCCACCATTTTGTGATTTTGTGAAGCTCGATAAAATATTTGACAAGGAACAATCCTACTATACAGAGGGGCAAGCTCGATAATAAGTAGAGACGGTTGGGTTCCTTCAAACTGCCTAAGAACATATTTAGGAAGAATCCCAATAGCCCCATTTGAGAGACCATCATGAAACCGAAGCGTGTCCAAAATGAAGTGTGTTCGAAGCGATTTTGTTGCATAAGAATATCGTATCGTTTTAAGGCTGAATCGTTATTAGCTTTCTCGTCAAACGTTTCCATTTTCTTTTTGGTTTAATTTTTTGTTAGGCTGTGTGGCGTATACCGTGGCGCGTGAAAAATTCCGCTACTCACTGAAAAAAGAGTAATCATATAAAAAAGCATCAAATCGAAATGTTTTCCTGCCAATTTCCGCCTCATATCATATAATCAGAATATTCTTTGACAAGAATATAAAACTTACTGAGCTGAAAGTCAAACCTTCAATTTGCCATTTATCCTAAACGTTCTTATTTTGAAACTCGGATTACCAACATTTTTACGTAAAGAAAATTATGCCAAAATCAAAATTATCCAAAGAAGTACCCGTCAATCAGCTTCGCTGGCACTGTGACCCGAAAAGCTTGAAAGTGAAAACTACCGACGAAGTAAAGCCCACAAAAGAAATCATCGGTCAGGATCGCGCGCTTCGCGCACTCCAGCTTGGGCTTGAGATGAAACACGCAGGTTATAACGTGTTCGTTACGGGTTTCTCAGGCACGGGACGCATGACTACAATCAAGCGGCTTCTTGCCGAGTTTCAGCATAAAAAAATCCCGCTGAAAGATCACTGCTATGTTTACAACTTCCACAATAACGATCAACCTATACTTATTACACTGCCGGCAGGTCGGGGCGTTAATTTCCAGGATGATATGGACAATCTTATTGATGAGCTTCTGAAAGATATTCCCGCCGTCTTCGAAAGCAAACGATACAAGGAAGAGCGGAAACGCTCGATGGAATTTTTTCAGGAGCGGCAGCGCAGCGTGCTGAAGGATTTCGAGCAGAAGGTGAAAGAGCGCGGCTTTGAAGTGATTCAGGTGCAGGTCGGTCCGGTTATGAGACCCGACATCGCACCATTACTTAACGGACAACCCATTGCTTTCGAGCAGATTGACACGCTTATCAAGGAAGGCAAGATGACAAAAGAACAAGTAGAGCAAATGATGAAAGAGCGGGCATTGCTTGAAAATCAGATGGAGCTGATGCTGCGCGAGCTGCGAAACGTCGAGCGTAAAGCAAAAGAATCTATTGGCGAACTTGAAGAACGATTCATTCTTCCAATAGTTGAAGAATACATTAAAGAGATAAGCTCAAAATATAAGAACGAAAAACTCAGCCAGCACCTTGAAGATGTAAAGGAAAGTGTGATGAGCGACCTGAACCGGTTTAGACCCTCGGACGAGGCACAACCACATATTCCCGGTATTCCCCAACCTCCGGCTGAGGATGAGGATAATTTTATCGAGTATCAGGTGAATGTTGTCGTTGACAATTCGAAAACGGATGGTGTCCCTATTATTATAGAGACAAATCCGCGATTTAAAAACATCTTCGGTACAATTGACCGTGAGGTTGACCGCAATGGAATATGGAGAACGGATTTTACACTCATCAAATCTGGCTCGCTTCTTAGAGCCGATGGCGGCTTTCTCGTAATCAATGCGCTCGACGCACTTGTTGAGCCGGGCGTTTGGCAAACACTTAAGCGCACTTTACGCAACGGCTTGCTTGAAATCCAGCCAATCGAGAGCGGTCTTTTCGGCGCAAGCTCGGCATTCAAACCGGAGCCGATTGAAATCGATGTCAAAGTTGTAATGTTGGGCGATGCTTACATTTACTTCCTTCTCTACGATCAGGATGATGACTTCAAAAAGATTTTCAAGGTGCGGGCAGACTTCGATACCGAAATGCCGAAGCAGGGGCAAACAGTTCAACAATATGTTCAATTTATAAAGATGATTTGTGAGGATGAAAAATTGAAGCCGTTCGATGCTACCGGCATCGCCGCCATTGTTGAGCACGGTGTTCGCCTTGCGGGCAGGCAGAATAAGCTTTCAACGCGCTTCAACATTGTTGCCGATCTCGTTCGTGAAGCAAACTATTGGGCGGTAGATACCAAACGCCCCATCGTTACTTCGGATCATGTGAAGAAAGCAATTGATGAACGCATCGAGCGCATTAAGTTGGTTGAGGAAAAAACGAAAGAGATGATACTTGAAGGAACATTAATGATCGATACCGAGGGTGATGTTGTCGGTCAGATCAATGGATTATCAATCCTCGATATGAGAGAATATATATTCGGAGTGCCAACCCGTATTACAGCAAGAACCTCAATCGGACGGGCCGGCATCATTAACATCGAACGTGAAGCCGAGATGAGCGGACCGACGCATAACAAAGGTGTGTTAATCATCAGCGGATACCTTCACGGCATGTACGCCCACAACAAACCGCTAACGATGAATGCAAGCATCACGTTCGAGCAAAACTACGGCGGCGTTGACGGTGACAGCGCATCATCAACAGAAATTTATGCCATCCTCTCCAGTCTTGCCAATGTACCTCTTCGGCAGGATATTGGTGTCACCGGTTCAGTA
>CAYGZC010000127.1:0-15135 GCA_964354225.1 uncultured Chlorobiaceae bacterium
GTTAAACCAAGCGCACCATTGTAAAGGGCAAGCATATCCCATGCGTTTATATATTCCGATTTAATCTCAATGCTCTTCAGGATATATTCTTTTGCTTTTTTATAATCCTTCATATTAGAATATGATTGAGCCGCCTGGAAATAACACGCCCATCTATAATTCGCAGTTGTATCGGTTGTTAGCTTCTTCCCGAACATCACAACGGCATCAGCATATCGTTCCTTTTTATTATAGAGCGTTGCAAGATCATAATAAATGTCGGTTAGAGTTGAATCCTTCCGATATGCCATTTCGTAAGAAGAAATTGCCTCATCATATTTTTCGAGTTTCTTCATAGCTACGCCGCGTTTGACCAGTTCCTCGGCACTCAAAGTATCTGCATTAACCTTTGAAAATAATTTTACAGCTTTTATATATTCACCTGTCATCATACATGCATCGCGGAGCATGTTTTGAATCTCAATCTGGGTTGAATCTTTCGCCAATATACTATCTGCATAAGGTTTTAATTCTACATAATATTTTGTCTCATAAAGAACCCTCACATAACTTATTTGATAAGAAAGACTATCCGGCTGTAACTTGACAAGGTCGCGAAGAAGTGGCAGCGCATTTTGATACTGTTTCGCTCGAACGTAAAGCTGGGCTAACTCCCGTACTGCTATAATGTTGGTACTGTCTATTAAGAGCACATTAATATAAGCTTTCGCCGCCTCTTCATACTGCCGTGCTTTCCTACTAACTTCAGCTAACTTAAAATAGATAACTTTATTTTTTTTATCAAGCTCAATGGCTTTTTTATATTGTTCAATCGCAGCTATTGCAATCGTTTGATTTGCATATACATCACCGAGCAAATCATAAACATTCGGATTCTGAGGAGCCAGCTCGCGCGCCTGAACAAGCGCCCCAACCGCTTGATCGAGTGAATCAGATTTTAAGTAAGCTGTGCCTAACAACAGGTATCCTTCAGGATTCTTTTTATCTTTCCGAACAGCTTCCTTGAACGCTGAAATAGCAGCTTGAAAATCACCGCGCTCTAACGCAGCTTTTCCGATTACTATCGGATCTTCGGCATAAGAACGTAATGGAAAACCAACCAGTAAAAGAATTATTAGTAGCGATAGGGATGTATGGTTTTTCATGATTAAATATCCTTATTTGTTAGTTGAACGAGACGAACAGGCATTGTTGCTGGAACAAGTCCATTATTCAAAACTATTTGTTGACCGGGTGCGCTCGTAATAAATGAAATAAATCCTGAGCCAACGCTGTAAATATCTGCCCGGGAATACATATAAATATCTCTTGTGATCGGATAATAGCCACGATACACATGAGCTTGGAATGGACCAAGATATTTATCCCGAATTCCCAAAGAATCGGGAGCGCTTGGATCGTTTAATTCCAAAACTTTTACACTCTCTTTTTTTGTGCTAATCCAATTTAATCCAACCATGCCTATTGCGTTAGTGTGGTCTGCAATAAATTGGAGCATATCTTCGGAATTTTTCGCTACATTAGTTCGTGTTGCGTATTCCCCACCATGTAACACTTTCAACCCCACAACTTCGTAATTTCCTGAATTTGGATCAGGGAGACAAACTTCAATTGGTGTATTTTCTCCACCAACCCCAGACCATTCATCGATAGTTCCTTTGAATATACTATCGAGTTGAGTTGTACGCAGTTGTGCAACCGGGTTCTGTCGATTCACAAGTATGGCTATGCCATCGATCGCTATTTTATATTCCTCCACCTTTATATTATATTTTTTTGCAACTTCACGCTCTTCGGCATTCAATGCACGAGAAGTTACAATAACTTGGATCGTATCGTTGAAAAGTCGCGTTATAGCTTCACGTGTTGTTGAGGAAACCAGATCGATATGTGCCTCCGGATAAAGATCACCGAATCTCAATTCTTCTTGTTTAATCAATGGAAAAACAGATTCTGCAACAACGATAATGATTTTACCTTTAGTCGCTGTCTCGGTACGTTCTTTAAGGCATCCGGGGATGGACATTATTACTAATGCCCATCCGAGGATAATCCAAATATATCTATTTCTCTTTATCATATTACGTGCGCTTCTTCACCGTTATCATTATGATGCGATAAGTTCCGTAAAGTATCATCATAATACCTAAGATGGTTCGAAAATTTGTAGGGACTTGCCCCAGAATCGAATATCCTGAAAGGACAAAAATCCCGATTATCAGGATGATACTTGCTGTAACATATGTTACAACACGAAGAATCGTTTGCGCATTCACGTATTAACGTTATTTATTGAGCTTAAACCTGAATGGCACGGCAGCCCAAACAGCAACCGGACCGTTGTTCATCATCGCAGGTGTAAAGACCCATTGCAGGGCAGCTTTGATAGCAGGTTCGTTAAAAATCTCAGCGTCGCTTTTCATCACAACTGCTTTCTTCGCTTTACCTTCTTTATCGACAAGGATTTTAATCCAAACCGTTCCTTCCACACCAGCCCGTCTTGCGATTTCAGGATATTCTGGTTGTGGTGCTTTCACAGCTACAGGTTGTTTCTCAACCGGCACAAAATCCGGTGGTTCCTCATCTTCTATCTTAAGGTCTTGCTCAATCTGCACTTGTTGACCATCGTTCTGTTGTTGGAGAACAGGACTTTGAATCGCTGATAGCTCCTTCTGTGATGCAATGGTTTGTTCGGGACTCACTTCTGCATCTGGCACCGGAACCGGAATACCAACTGTTGGTTTTGCTACCGGTACGTTAATCGCAACTGCAGGAGCAGCTTCGGCTTCCGTCATCGATGGTGGAGGACCAAGATCAGTGTACTTGGTAATTCTTACCAGAACTGTCGGCTCTTCTTCTTCAGAAAGATAACCGACAAGGTAATAGGTCCCAATTCCGAACAGATGAAATGCTATCGCAAAACCTAATGCGATTCCAAGATTGCGATTGTAAAATTTACGCCATTCTTGCATGCCAACTTTGGCAGTGGCTACTATTGCTTGTGCTGTCATAATCTTTCTCCTTTCCTATGACACTTTTGCAAGAATTCGTTTATCCGCCTCTTGCATTGGCGCAATACTGAAACGGGTCACATTCGCAACATTCAGCTCGTCCATGATATCAACCATCGTGGAATATTTTCCTTTCCGATCGATCTTAATCAGTGTAATTAATTTCGGATTTTCTTGATTCTTTTGAATCAAAAAATTCTTGATACTTTTAAATTCGATCTTTTGAGGATCTTCAACACCAACATTCCAATAGATAGAGCCATCCTCTTTGACACGAAGAGTCATCAGGTTACTCTGTGCAACTTCGACACTCACATCGTTGCTTGGAGGAAGATTAATTTCCATCGTCTGCGGTTTATTCAAGGTTGTCGTTAGCATGAAGAACGTCAATAGCAGGAATGCGATATCGACCATCGGTGTATTATCAATTTTAACACCAAGGCGGCGTTTCTTTTTACGTTTTCCTTTTTTTCTTTCGTGACCACGGGGGCCACTAGTATCGACCATACCCATAGTTTATATTCCTTTTCTTTCTTGTTCAAAATCAGTGACAAGATTAAAGCGTGTAATTTGAGTTTTTTGAAGAATGTCCATTATATCCTCTGCAATACCATATTCAGAATCTTTATCGCCTTTCACAACCGTTCGAAGTTTAGGGTTTGCGATACGGGCGCGAACAAGTAAATCCGGCAGTTCTTTGGTTGTTACTTCAACTGCCAAACGAAGCTTATTTTCTTCACCGAATAACTTCGCCATCATCTTTTGTGAATCGAAACCAAGGAAAATACGATTATCTTTACTAATCGTTATCGCCATAATATTCGACTCAGGCAATTTAAAATCAGAATGCGATGAGGGTAAAACGATCTGGACTTCTTCCGGTGGTTTAAATTGTGTGGTTAACATAAAAAATGTCAACAAAAGAAACCCAACGTCAACCAACGGCGTGTTGTCGATTGATACACCGAGTCTATGTTTTTTAATTTTAGGCATTGTCGTCGCCTCTTATTGTTTATCTTTTAGGGTCTGAATCATATCGAAGCTTGCTTCATCAATCATATAGGTGAATGAATCGACTTTATTGACGAAGAAATTATAAGATACAATACCGACTATAGCAGCAAAAATTCCTAATGCAGTGTTAACGAGAGCTTCAGAAATACCAATTGAAAGCTGAATGGCATCGGATGCACCTGCGCGGGCGAGTGCCTGGAATGCACGGATCATACCGATAACCGTTCCAAGAAGTCCCAACATAGTTGCGATAGATGCAATAGTTGAAAGTGCAATCAGATTCTTTTCAAGCAGCGGCATTTCAAGCGCGGTTGCCTCTTCGATTGCTCGTTGAACTTCCGCCATCTGTTTTTCAGCTTCTATCGATTTACTTCCCTTTGATAAAAATTGATATTGCTCCAAGCCCGCCTGAAGAATGTTTGCCATAGATCCGCGCTGCTGTTCACAAGCTTTCATTGCGGCGTCGATATTTCCATCAACGAGATTCTTTTGAACATTCTTCAAAAATGTTGCAAGCGAACCCCGACCCTGGGCTTTCTTCAAAGATAATGCACGCTCAATAATGAAGGTGATAACCATTATTGAAAGAGCAAGTAATATGGGCACAACGTACCCACCTGTGAAAACCATTCCCATAAGGTTATTGGGTTTCATACGATTTGTGCCATCAAAGAAATTACCCGGGTCTCCAAGGATGAACCACCAAATAACAAAACCGACTGCGATTGCTAAGAAGATAACAACCGAGACAAAAGTTGACTGTTTCATTTGTATTACTCCTGTAAATTGTTTAGTAATGATTTAATTTGATTTGTTGATTTCTTTTTTGAAAAACTTTCTATTGCTTCCTCGATCTTCTCATGGATGTCAAAAACTTCAACCAATTTTGTGACAACAAATAGATTCAGAATGTTCCTGCTTAATCCTATAAGCTTGATTTCTCCACCGTTTTTCGTATAACTCGTTTGAGTTGAGATGAGTGCACCAACCCCAGAGCTGTTCATATAATTTACTTTTTGTAAATCAATAATGAGACATTTATTCCCCTGCTCAATAAAGTCGACAACTTCCTTTCGGAATGCATCAGTTCCGTCATCACCGATAAGTGAACCGCGAATCTCGATGATGGCGATTTTACCATCAAATATCGTTTTCGATTTGATAAACATGTACTTTCAAAATAGGGTTGATCAGTTGAACTACAATAATAATCCACAAATCAAATGCCAGAACGGAGTGAATTTAAGTAAGCAAAGATGGAGAAATGATTGTTATTACAGCATTTTATTTTTTTCACCCGTACTCCCAGACACCAAATCTTGCATAATACAAAAAAATATTAAGAATGGTAGTTGATTATTCTATAAGTTACAGAAAAAGAAGCAGTTAAATACGATTGCAAAAAGCAATATAGTCAACTCTAAATTCCGTATTTTTTTCTCTTTCGCCATAATGTCGCTGGGTCAATATCTAACACTTTCGCCGCCTCGTTAAGATCTTTAACAACTCGGAGAACACGAGTGATATGCTGGCATTCGATGGCTTCAAGAGAGAGAAGCCCCGCTTTCGTTTGGTCGTAATTTTGCAATTCGGGCGGCAAATGAGACCCCTCGATAATTTTTTGTTTTGCTAAAAGGACAGCCCGCTCCATCACATTTTCTAATTCCCTTACATTACCATGCCAGGAATATGAGGTCAAAAGTTTTACTGCATCAGGAGAAACTTCTATTGAAGTATCAGGAGAAACTTTCTTCAAGAAATGCTGAATGAGCAAGAGAATATCTTCGGCTCGCTCTCTTAGCGGCGGTAATGAAATACGTACCGCATTCAAACGATAAAACAAATCCTCTCGGAAACTTCCTTCGAATAAAGCAGCCGAGAGTTTTCGATTTGTAGCGGCAATAATTCTTACATCAACTTTTCGTGTGATATTTTCACCCACACGCTCAAACTCCCGACTCTGGAGAAACCTAAGAAGTTTCGCCTGAGAGACAGGTGGGATATCAGCAATCTCATCGAGAAAAATTGTTCCGCCATCCGCTGCCTCGAACCGCCCCTGACGGTCTTTGAACGCACCGGTAAAAGCACCCTTCACGTGTCCGAACAATTCACTTTCTAACAAATTCTCTGGCAAAGCCGCAGTGTTAACTTTTATAAACGGTTTCTCACGCCGACTGCTTTGTGAATGAATGAAGTGTGCAACAAGTTCCTTCCCAGTGCCACTCTCACCTTCTATCAATACAGTTAAAAGACTATCTGCCACTTGAGCTGCGAACTCGAGTTGCTGACGCATGATCGGATTGCGTGTAACGATTGCAGTTTCTGGTTGGATTGCAGCAAGTTGCTGGCGCAATGCACCGATTTCTTTTTGTAGTTTATGGTGATCGAGAACCTTTTCTGTAAATAATTGAAGCTCCTTCAGATCGAATGGCTTTTGAAGGAAATCAAATGCACCGCATTTAATTGCTTCAATCGCACTGTCGATAGAGCCATGCGCTGTGATGATCACGCAGGTGGTTGATGAAGATTTAGAGCGTACCTCTTTTAATAATTGCATACCATCTATCGGCTGCATCATAAGATCAATGAAGGCGATATCGTATTTCCCATCTATTATATTATCGAGAGCGTCTGTTGGATTTAAGTATCCTTCAACTCTCAATCCGATTGTCTCCAATCCAATTTTTAGAGTTTTTAATATATTGGGCTCGTCATCAACAACAAGCACTACACCTCGTTCATTCATACGGGTTGACCTTCGGTTATTGGTAAGTAAATTGAAAATGTTGACCCCTTGCCAACTTCACTATCTACAATGATTTTACCACCGTACATCTCGACGATCTCTTTAACTATCGCTAATCCTAAACCAACACTACCCGGTGTAAGATCAAGCGCTTGTTTTACTTGAACGAACTTATCGAATATTTTATCGAGAAATTCCGGCGGTATTCCTCTCCCAGTATCAATTACTTGGAGAAGAAGTTGATCTGCAATCTTGTGTAATTTAATAGTTACGCTCCCACCTTGATTAGTGTATCTCAGCGCATTATTTACAAGATTGGAAATAACCCACGATAATTGCTGCTCATCTCCAATAAAAAATGGGAGATTGTGATCGAGTGAAAATATTAAATCGACATCTTTTTCTTTAAATTGAAGCTGTAGCGGTTGTAATGTTGACTCAACAACTTTCTTGATGTCGACATATTCCTCACGTAATTCAAATTTTCCGGATTCCAATTTTGAAAGCTGCAACAATTCCTTTACAAGTTTTGTTAGCCGGTCGCAGTCCTGTTTAGATGACCCTAATAGATCTGCTTGAGTTTTTGTTAACGGACCTAAAAGCTCTTGCCGCAATATATCAACACTCATATTGATGGATGTTAGCGGGGTGCGGAATTCATGAGAAACAGCAGCCATAAAATCAGACTTCATCTTATCTAATTCTTTAAATTGAGTTACATCTTGTAAAATGAGAACAAGACCACCGCGGCCGCCATGCAGCGAAGGTATCTCCGATACACGGGGACGTAAAAACACTTGTTTACCGTGGTGTCGGAATTGAAGATAGGGTTGACTTAAAACTGCCGCGCTGCGCGGTGATTGAAATATCTCCAATATACGTTCATCAGTGATATAATCACTTATCTTTTTCCCGATTACATCCTTCTCCTGAATATTCAACAAATCTTCAGCAGAATGATTGATCAGCTGGATGTTGAACTCTGAATCACATACAACGATAGCATCGGTGATGCTTTCGACAATTGTTTCAGATTTTTGTTTCTCCGAAATAAGTTTCTCAACATTCAGTTCTTCATATTTACGGAGGCGTTCCGTCATCTTGTTGAATTCACGTCCTAACTCACCTATCTCATCGTTCGTTGCGATATCAATTTTTAAATCTATTTGCCCCCGACCAATTTGATTTACCGTCTCGGTGAGCTTCTCAGCCGGCTCAATGATTCGCCGTGTGAATTGGACCATTGTTATTATACTTAAACCGACGGCGACAAAAGCTGCAAATAAAACAGCAATGATCGCTTCGTCAGATGTGCGTTTAGTGTTTTTAGCAACTTGCATCATCTCTTTCTGATTTTCCTCAATCAGCCAAAAGCAATTATCAGAGAGACGTTGAGAAAAAGGTCTTACGATGTCACTGTAATAAGACCTCGCAGCGCGGACTTTATTTCTTAAGGCAAGCGAGAATAACGAATCGGATACGAGTAAATATCCTTCATAAGTCGACTTGATATTATCAAGAATCGGACCTGCATCAGGTAAAGATCGTCTTTCATTTGCCTTATCAAAAATCTGATAAAATTCTTCTTTTGCAGTTTTAAACTCATTATAACCATTTTCCACGTCACCATTCATTATCATCGTTAAGCCGTGTTCGTGCCGGTCGACTAAATGAGCCATCCTTTCCAGGACAACAACATGAGGATAGCTTTCATTCAAGATAGAGTTGAACGAGAGGGTTAATCGACCGAAAAAATAAATCGCCGAGGTAGTTACACCAATATTAATGACAACCAAAACAATGTATCCAAAACCGATTTTGAATCTTAGACTATTTAGAAAAGGTGTTCGCATAAATTCTGTAGAACAATATATTGAGAATGTCTGGAAAATTCAACAAGCCGATAATTTATTAAATGAATCAGTTCAAACTTGGATAAGTTGACTTTTTATAAAATTCTTGCTATCATATGCCTCACTTTTACCCTTTTTAAATTAAAAATTAGCAATATATGGAACTTGCCACAAGCCGCCCGCGTGTTTTGGGCTGGTTACGTAGTGCTGCAATCTTAGATGGAGATTGGGGAACAAGCGTTGCTTACGTGTTAGGCATCGCCTTCTTCCACGCTGGTTATTACAGCGGCTGGCATCTTATGATGATGCTTATCTTTACCTCTATGATTGCGCTCAATTATATTACAATCTGCCGATTGTATCCGAATGGTGGCGGCGTTTACAGTTCTGTTTGCCATCGCTCACGCCATTTAGCGGTGGTTGGTGCATTATTATTATGTGCCGATTATGTTGTTACCGCGTCACTTTCGGTTTTAGCGGGCTGCCATTACCTCGGGTTGGCGAACCCTGAGATATGGGCTATTGCGATTATCTTCTGCATTGGTGCACTAAACTGGTTTGGACCACGCAATGTTGGTACAATCGCAATAGTTATCTCTACTGCAACGCTTGTTGTACTTCTTACGTTAATTGTAATCGTTTTTCCAGCTGCCACCAAACAAATCACATTAGAGATCGCCCCGGGAGGGATAATGACGAATTGGAGTTTCTTTGTGGCTATCATTCTTTCAATCTCAGGGATCGAAGCGATTTCAAACATGACAGGTGTAATGAAAGAACCTGTTAAGGATTCACGAAAGGCAATACTTACTGTACTTGCAAAAATTTCTATTGCAACAGTTGTTCTCGGTTTAGCAATGCTTGCAATTTCAAACCTTAATCAGGTAGATCATAAAGAAGATATGATTCGTTATATCGGAGAACTTTATGTTGGCAATTGGTTTGGCATTATTGTTGGTATTGTTTTGGGATTTCTGTTAATCTCAGCAGGAAATACGGCAATCAATGGTCTTATTTCAGTTCAGTTCTTAATGTCGGTAGATGGGGAGCTTCCAAACAGCTTACGTCGATTGAATAAAAATGGCATGCCGATAATTCCGGTTATAATTGCAACATTAATTCCTGCAATCGTGCTTATAATAATTCATGATGTCATTACGCTATCAGCATTATATGCGATTGGTGTTGTTGGTGCTATCATGATAAATGTTGGCGCAACTGGAACCGACAAAACGCTGAAATTATCTAAGTTGACAAGAGCATTTATGATTTTCTCGGCGGTTGTGCTGTTCTTAATTGAAACAACCATTGTCATAGAAAAAACCA
Source organism: uncultured Chlorobiaceae bacterium (assembly GCA_964354225.1). GTDB lineage: Bacteria > Bacteroidota > Ignavibacteria > UBA10030 > SZUA-254 > CAYGZC01. The sequence continues at coordinate 9,951 of CAYGZC010000127.1, forward strand.
AAGCTTTAATTTTTGCATCGAGCGTGCTTGTTGTAGGTCTTACTGCACGCGAGATAACAAGACGGAGACGAGCTATCGTTATTGCACCAGCACCAGTTGCCGCAATACCGAGCTTTGTAATACCAAAACCGGAAGTGTTGCCATTCACAAATCGAATGCTTGTTGCTGTCAGGGGCGGTGGGCAAACGTTACTTCGACAAGCATGTGAAGAAGCTAAACTGAGGAGTTCGTTTCTCTTTGTCCTCAACGTGAAAGAAATCGCAATTTCTGGTTCGCTGCCAGACAAAGTCCCCGGAGAATCATTCAGGGATAATAAATGGATGGAAGAAATCTGCAGTCAATTTTCTATTCCTTATAAGGTGATAAGTATGATCTCCAATGAAGTGGGTTATTCCATTGCTGAACAAGCGGCAACGTTAGGAGTTGAGAGATTGATATTGGGTGCACCACAGCGAAGTTTAGTTAGTAAAGCACTGCGTGGTGATGTAATTCGGATGGTCTCCGAGTTATTACCCGAAGAAATTCAGTTGGTTATCTATCGATCCTGATTCCAATTATTTTCCGCCGAGGAGAGCACTCACTCGGTTTTCAATCTGTTCCAAATCAATTGGTTTCTGTAAGATGCCAAACACTCCGATCTTCCGAGCTTCTGCTAAAACACGTTCATCTTGAAAACCCGTAATAAAAAGAAAAGGGATTGAAGCGGTTTCAGTTGAAGATTTTAACTTCTTGAACATCTCAAAGCCGCTCATTCGAGGCATGACGATGTCGGAGATAATCACGTCAGGTTTAAACGTCTGAACCTTTTCTACTCCTTCTACGCCGTCATTTGCTACTTCAACTTCATAGTCATCCATTCTAAGAAGATCGCGCAGCAATTCAGCAAACCCCGCTTCATCATCAACCAACAATATTTTACGTAATTTCATTTCTTTCGACATTTAATAATAACCCGCTAAGTTCTGTTGTGGAAATATATGGAAAGCTAAACCAAGAATCAAGTAAATATTTCATTTCTTTGTAAATAAAACGGCGATCCCACAAAATCATGGAATCGCCGTATTGTCAGGTAATATAAATCTTTTTCACTTGAGATATATCATTTTCTTGACGTCTACTAAATATTTTCCACTCTTAACCTCATTAGTCACTCCATCCTCCCCTTCATTTTGTGTTATTCCTACTGCCCGGATTCGATAGAAGTAGACACCGGAGGGAAGGGTTCCCGGATTGAATTCTTCAACCTGTTCACCAGCGGCAACTAATTCATTATTTAAAAGCGTGGCTACTTCCTGCCCCAAGGTATTATACACTTTGAGTGTTACGAGTGCATCCTCTGGCAGTGAATATTTAATCACGGTTGCCGGATTGAATGGGTTAGGATAATTTTGATCCATTCCATAATCGCTCGGTATAGTACTCTCAAGTTCCGGATTTCCACCGGGTTCTATCGCAGGTGGTAACGGAGCAAACGGTGGCTGAACCGATACCATCCCAATTTTACCCGCTATAGGTTCGTGCCAGATCGTTTGATAATAGAAGCCACCGCCCGCTGCGGAGAGATTTGCCTTTCCACCTAAATCAATATCAAGCAGTGCCCCAGTGTAACTTGCAGGGAATTGTGGTGGAAACCAAAAGTATCGATTTGTGTTACAACTAATATCATCAACGATAGGCGGGAGTACAACTGTATCAGGTTTGACTCTTTGTTCGTTCACAATAGCATCTACATTGAGTGGATTGAGAGTAAACGGGATTGGGTTAATAGTATACTTAGGAGCACTAAATGTATCAATTGGTGCAGCTTTACTGGCAAATAAATACGAGCCAGCTTGACTTGTGTCGGCAGGTATCCAAATCCGACGACCATGATCGTTAGCCGAAATATATGTTGTATCGGGTGTATGCCAGTATAGTCCATAACTCGGTGGATATTGACGTTCAATGACGCAATACTTATCTTTCTCAGTTCGCGAATACAAAGAATTCGGCTCCAATATTGTCATCTCAGGAGTTGTAGAACTCGATAGCCAAACCTGTGCCTTCTTAAAACCAGCTTGTGTCCGTTTATTCGTGAATAAGATTGCTGTCATTGTTCGTGTAGCTGGACCTGGAATCGTCCAAACCTGCAGTATCGCTACTAAGCTTTTTGCATTTACAAGCATGTATGCAATACAATCCAGATTGGTTAACTCATCTTTTCCACCAATCCATATTTCGGTATTTTTCCCTGGTAAACCAGGGACAACATAGAACACTTGAACCTTAAGATGGGGCAAATTCCAGTTTTGTATTTTATTAATTGTTGGAAAGAATTGATAAAGAGTCGGTTGTGGATCCTTGTTCGATACCCATGCACTGTTCTCTTTATATTGGGGACTACGTCTCTGTATATCCCATGGATTGATTAAACCAGTTGCAGCTGTGGGCCATATCTTGAATGAATTTAGGTTTCCAAATGCATCTGGGAATAACATGCCTATTTGACCAGCAACTGGCATTGTGAAAGTCGCAACATCTACAATTTTCCCGAATGTTGTTATTGCTTTAACTATATCTTTCACGTCGATATACGAAGGAATAGCATCTAAATAATCCATTGGGATGAGATTGGATTTGGGGTAAAAATACCAAGCACCCTTCACAATTTTAAATGGATCGAATGGTTCTTGATATGTTGCTGGGACAGCCCACTCTCGCAGCGATCCAATTGAGCCGGATCTGCACTTCAACCTACCGATAGCTGTTTTGTTGAATTCAGTGAACCATACATTATAAGTATTTTGGGGTTGTTTAAGTTTCACAACATCTAAGCCCTGTATGTTCACATTACCTGTTCCGCCACCGATGGACCATTGTGAAATCGTTTGGCTGTTTGCATTACTCGTCATCAGACCTATCATTAAAAACACAACTCCGATAACTACGGTGCAAGCCAACCACGATGCGCGAAAATAAATTAAGTGTTTCATTGTGGAACCTCCAAATATTGTTAGTGTGTATGTGAATTAAGGTTATTGATTTGTTGATACAATATGTTGGTTACATCCTCCGAAACGAAGAAGTGAAAATAGATGTCACTTGCGTGCGTGGCTTGGTAGCACAGAGCGAATGAGTTAGAATTATGAAGAGCGCTTTTCGTTCGACTATCAGGTCACGACAGCACAGAATCTTGTTTACTTATGTAACCTATGTCGATCTAAACACTGGTAATTTAAAAGATAAAATTTTGAAAAGCAAACTATTTATTAAGGAAATATGAAAATTTTTTGTTTTGGGGACAAAAATTAAAATCATCCATATTTATCGATTTTTGTTGACTTTAGAATAAAGCTTTCGTAAATTTTGGTAAATTAACATTAAAATATTTTGAATGATTACAATGAGCACTCATCTAAAAATGCTATGTGTTGACGATAATGCAGATTTACGCGGGAGTCTTGCGGATCAATTTAAAATGGAAAATTTCGACGTCGATACGGCAGAAGATGGAGATATCGCTGTAGAGAAAATTAAAAAGAATCATTACGACATCATCCTTCTCGATGTTAAGATGCCGCGTATGGATGGAATGACTGTTCTTAAAGAAATGAAAACACTTAATAAAAATCCTCACGTGATAATGCTTTCGGCTGTGAATGATGTACCTACTGCAATGGAGTGTGTTAAACTTGGTGCAAAAGATTATATCTCAAAACCCTACGAACCCGAAGAACTCCTCCATGTTGTAATAAAGGTTTTAGGAGCGCATTAAAAAAAATACTTCATACTACTTTTATGGAGTGACGAGACTGTCTAAATTTCCTAACGTTTCCCTCTGTTGATCGTATATCTGAGTCCCTTGTCCTGCTCTGTATGGATTGTATGCCTTCCTTGTGGTATCCCGGCTCAAACTATCTGTCCGCGCCAGTTCTTTTTGTTTTTCTTTTGAAAATTTACATTGTGCTGCTAATAACGATGAAGCAGCGATGATGAGAGCGCTGGTAAAATATTTTATCCATACCCTCATAATTAAATGATAAGTTTACTGTACCGATTTTTGTTGTGTCGGTACTTCGGGAGTTTGTGGTTTCTCTTTCTTACGATACATTATACCGATCGGGATTATAACACAATATCCCAATACAAGTAGAATTGGTGCAACGGTGAGCTGTGAAAATCCTTCAACGGTATTCCCCGAAAGAGCAATGTATCCAAGTATGATTACTAATAAACCGATACCAAGGATGATATAATTCTCTCTTTCGAGTGGAAATATTTCATCCATCTTCGATTTTTTAATTTGCTTTGATTTTTCGACCTTTGCCATAATATACCTTCATGTTCAAATTGTACGGAGATAATGTAAGAAAAAATGGGATAAGATTCAAAGTTATGACGATTTCAATTGTTGCAGCTTACCATCCACCATCCTAAAAACACGGTCAGATTGCCCTGCAAACTTCTCGTTATGCGTTACCATGACGAACGTTTGCTTCTGAGATTTGTTTAACTCTATCAATAATTCATATACTTGCTGGCTGTTGACGGAATCAAGATTGCCGGTTGGCTCATCGGCAAAAACTATTTTGGGATTGTTTGCAAGTGCGCGTGCAACTGCCACCCGCTGCTGTTCACCACCCGATAGCTCGGTTGGCTTATGATATATTCGCGATGAAAGATCGACCTTCGCAAGAAGGTCTTTCGCTTTCTTCTCTGATTCATTCCTTGATGTACAATTAATCATAAGCGGGATCATAACATTCTCCAGTGCAGTAAACTCCGGTAAGAGATGGTGGAACTGAAATACAAAACCGACTTGATTAATTCGCTGCTTGGCAAGTGTTTCATCGTTATATAAAGAAACATCTTTCTCCAGCCAAAATACCTTGCCTTCTGTCGGTTGATCCAGCCCACCCAATATATGCAGTAATGTACTTTTTCCTGAACCAGATACACCAACAATAGTAACAACCTCACCTTCAAACACTTCAAAGTCGATGCCTTTCAAGACATGCAGCCGAGATGAATCTTTCCTATCGAGTGAAAAATATTTATGTATATTTGTACAACGTAATATGGATTTTGTCATACTATTCCCACCGAAGCCCTTCTGCCGGTAAAGTAGAGGCGGCGCGGCGTGCCGGATAATATGCCGCTAAAAATGAAAGTCCGAGCGACGCTAAAGTAATTGAAATAAAATCTG
>CAYGZC010000128.1:0-2159 GCA_964354225.1 uncultured Chlorobiaceae bacterium
ACTGCATTGGGTGAATCGTTTGTGGCTATAGGCAACGATGCATCATCGCTCTATTGGAATCCCGCAGGATTGCTACAAGTAGATGGAAATCAAGTGATCTTGTCGCACACCCAGTTTGTTGCAGATATTAAGCATCAATTCTTCGGGGCTATTTATAAATTGACACCATCGGATATTGTCGGAGTCAGTATCATTTCTTTATCGATGAACGACATGCCTGTTACAAACGAAACCAACCCGCACGGAACAGGGGAAATGTTTAAATATGGCGACCTCGGTATAGGTGTAACATACGCAAGGCAGCTAACGAATCAGTTCAGCTTCGGCACGACTATCAAATATATCGACGAGACTCTCGATATTCTGAAAATGCGCAGCGTGTTGGTTGATATCGGAACATATTATTGGACAGGTTTGGGAACCGTACGTTTTGCGGTTGTCGTGACAAATTTTGGGGGAAACGTATCACCGTCGGGTAGTGTAACCCTTTTCAATGATTCAACAGTTAGCAGTTTTCAATCATTCTCACCACCGACTTTGTTTAAAGTTGGTGTCGCGTTCGAACCATATCAAACTGAATTGCACAAAATAACATTATCGATCCAGCTAAATCACCCGAATGATAATGTTGAGAATATAAGAATAGGCACTGAATATACATGGAATGATTTGTTATCTCTAAGAGTTGGTTTGAAGCGCACATTCGGAGAGCAATTGCTCGGAAAGGACGGTTCTTCTGAAGACGATTTTACCTGTGGCTTCGGAGTTAAGGTGCCGGTAAGTTTTTCAAAAATGAATGTCGATTACAGTTTTGCCAACTTCAACAGGTTGGGCGGTGTACACAGAATTTCTTTATTGTTCACTTACTAAATGATTATGAAGATCGAGCAATCAAATATACCGATAACATCAATTCTAATTTTTCTTTTATTGATTATCGGATGTACCGGAGATGAGAAATATCCGATTGATAAATTAGTAAGTGTTTCATACACAAGCGCAACCGATACCTCTTACGTTGAAATCACGCCCTCCTTTACTGGCTTTAATAATCCTACAGCGATTCTCGCAGGCAGAGACCAGCTTCTTTACGTTGCCGATAAAAATAACAATAGACTTGTACAGATGAATGAAGCCGGCATCATTTTGGAGACACGTGAGATTTTACAACCTATAGCTATAGCACAGGATCTTCGGCTCGATCTTTTAGTATCGGGTGAAATATATTATGCCCCTTCAGGTGATACAATAGGCGCTATATTTAGAATACATCTTTTTGCAGACAGTCATCATCTTGCTCAAGCTCAAATTGAAACAGTCTGGATTGAGCCGTCAAAACCAAACAGGAGATTTACCGGTATCGGAGTATTGCTTGAAAACCAATATTTTGTAGTGCGCGATGGTCCTGATAATTCAAGTTTCATCGATCCGGATAGCAAAGTAATTTGGTTCGATAAGAATGATAACCGTTTAACTACGTTAACAGATCTAACCACGCGTGCCGGTTCAGGGATAACCGATATTCTCCGACCAACGGGTATTGCTATGTTTCCAAACAGTAACGATTTTGTTTTAACCCAGAGCTCAGTCGATGGTACAATGCCCTACGGTGCACTCTGGATGGTTTACACAAGTGTCCCCGATGTGGGATGGAATCCGAAGTTCAATCCAACTAAACCGGAAGATAAGTATCGCGATTTCATTAAACCGAATCGCTTTGTCGAACCGTCTGCACCGGTAATTGATGGATCACGATCAGATATATTTATCATAGATAGCAAGCTGGATTCATTAATAAAGTTCGACCGCAGAGGAAATTTCAAACCTGAATCTTTCGGTACAGTTGCTTTGCGGTTATTAGGTAGGCCGCCTTTGAAGAATCCAAAAGGCGTTGCTTTTAGAGTTAAAACACTTTACATCGCAGATAGCGGAAATGATATGATACGTCGCTTCCGTCTTTCTACCGATAAATAAGGATTTACGAAACAATGGATCAATCAGAATCGTTAATAATTTTTAAAGTTATTACGGTCGTTTCTGCTCTATCGGGGAAACAATGTACAATTATCTCATAATACTACAATGACTAAATCAATATTATTTTTAATATTTATTTGCTCACTGATTCTCTCAGCCCAACCCAAGGAAACATCTTCGCT
>CAYGZC010000129.1:0-11107 GCA_964354225.1 uncultured Chlorobiaceae bacterium
CGACCGAATAATGAATTATACGCCATGAAAAACGGCAAGCAGGTTTATGTTCTTGCAAAAGGTCGGCTCGTGAATCTCGCAGCAGCAGAAGGTCATCCGTCGGAGGTGATGGATATGTCGTTTGCGAACCAGTTCATGTCACAGCTTCGGTTAGCGGAGATTCATAAACACGGCAAACGGCTTGAGAATAAAGTGTATGACATACCGGTCGAGCAAGATCAGGAGATCGCCCGTGTTAAATTAGCAACTATGGGCTTGAAGATCGACAAGCTTACACCCGAACAGAAAACCTATATGGAAGATTATAGTGCAGGAACGTAGAGTCTAGCTCGTAGCTGGATTTTGAAGATGTCCGACCGTTAGTCGGACTCTACCGTAAGTTAATAAAAAAGGTGACCCATAGGTCACCTTTTTTCATAATTTCTTCAATTTCTGTTATCTCTTGAGAACACTCTTCGTTAGAACCTTGCAACCTGCTTTTTTGATGAGTATATCATTCTCAATTCAAATTCCGGAGATTTGATTCCGATCAGATCAACCTTATTACGCCAACTTATCGGAGAATTGTTCCATTCCTTCCTCATGCCAATGAGTTTCTATAGTTAGGTGTGTAATCTCTTTAAAACCACTTAATGTTTTACGGTAGCGTTCGACTGAATGCGGCACCGTTGAACATACCGACACAATGCATGCATAGCGCGCGTCGCTAACGCGCCACAGATGAAGATCATTCACCTTGCTGCTGCTATCAACCTCGATAGCCGTTCTTATTCGTGCTACTAACGGTGAATCCATTTCTCTGTCCAACAGAATTGCTGAGCTATCACGCAAGAGAGAAACAGTCCATCGGGCGATCATGGCTGCGCCGACCAATCCTGCCATAGGATCGAGCCAAATCCATCCGAACATTTGCCCTCCAATAAGAGCTACAATAGCAAGTACCGATGTTGCAGCATCGGCAAGAACGTGGAGATACGCTGACCGAAGATTTAAGTCGTGATGAGTGTGAGACGAATGTGAAGATTCAGAGTGAGAGGAATGATTATGCTTACTGCCGGCATTCATAATAAATGCACTGACGATGTTTACCAGCAAGCCCGCAACAGCAACAATTATTGCCAAAGTATAATCGATAGCTTGAGGATTCATCAACCGGTCGACAGATGCAACAATTAACGAGAGTCCAACAATACCGAGAATGAGCGCGCTTGTATACGCACCAAGAATTTCTATCTTCCACGTCCCAAACGCGTATCGTTTATCCAACGAATGGCGACGTGCCAGCACGTATGCCATCAGTGAAATTCCTAATGCCGTTGCGTGTGTGCCCATATGCCAACCATCGGCAAGAAGCGCCATTGAATGAAACATCATTCCCGCGGTAATCTCTGCCGCCATCGTCGCGACAGTCAACATAACGATAATTAATGTTCGCTTCTCTATATGTCGCTTCGATTCATGGAAATCGTGGTTATGTTCATCGTTAAATGTATGTTGTATCTTCATAATGATCTCCAATGTATACTATGTGAACATTAAATCAAAGCAAGCGGAGGTTTACATTCCAAATGGCACTCTGTCCGCGTTCGTTTGTTCTTATTTTTATCACACTTTCCACATAAATCAAGATTACTCTACGATCAGATTATCCACTTCCATATTAGAAGGGAGTTGTTTTCTGTTTGTAGCATTTAAGCTTTCTTGGCGAAACCAAGTCAAGTCAAGACCATTCTTCTCTACTGTGGACTTTAGCCATTCTTCTTCAGAGGGATGAAATGCATTATTGGAAAATGCTATCGCTAGGCCGTCTTTGATAAACTTGATGGTAAGTTCTTTCGTTGAGAATTCTGGAGGAGCGTCCACTATGTATTTGTTCTCTAAGATCTCATTAATGGCGTTATCACAAAACTCAGGTTCAAAACCCAAGGTTTTGCCGATACGTTTCATCAGTTGAATCTCCGATTCGGTAATCTTACGGTCCTTCCTAATAAGCAATAACAGTCCCCTGAAGTAGTTGCTCCCGTCGATTACACTAATTTTCATGACTCTCCTTTCCAATGAGAAAAAGGCATTAACTTATTTGACCTGTCTGGCGCATAAACTGTGGCAGGCCAAATCTCGTGGTTCACCAGCGAGCAAATGGCGGCGTTGTGTATTTACGCCTCTTGTGCAATTAATGATTAACTTCTTATAAATAGTTTTCTTAAAGAGACTAATTTCTTTTGAACATACGCATGAATATCGGCAGTTTCGCAATCTCATTGATTATGATTGCAAGCACGCCGGTTCCAAGACAGAAAAGATACTGCCATGGATGTAATGGCTCAAATTTGAAGAGCGTGTTTACGTACGGTATAAAAAGAGAAACAGACAGAAATGCAACCGCAGCAATGGCAACATACCAGAAAGCCTTATTGGGAATTCGGACTATAGAAAATATATTTCTGGTCCAGTAACGGTTAGAAATAATCATGCCGATATTACCTAATACTAAGTTGACGAAAACCAGCGAACGGGCTTCCCCCTCACCAAAACCGGAGGAAATCGCCCACGCATATATTGCGATCAGGATGGCTAAATGTCCAAGTCCCTGCACTAAGCCGATGAATATCATCCTAGGTCCGAACAATGGTTCGGTGACGGGACGCGGTTTCCGGTCCATGATGCCTTTTTCCTCTTTTTCCATTTCGAATACGACGGAACAAGCAGGATCGATGATAAGCTCAAGAAACAGTATATGTACAGGGAAAAGTGCCAGCGGCCAACCAAAAAATACCGGCATAAGGGACATCCCCGCGATCGGGATGTGTACCGAGAATATGAAGGTCATTGCTTTTTGTAGATTGTCGAAAATCCTTCGCCCAATCCGCGTCGCCTGAACGATTGATGAAAAATCGTCGTCAAGTAGAACCAATGCGGAAGATTCACGTGCCACGTCGGTGCCACGACCACCCATGGCGATACCGATATGCGCCGCTTTGAGTGCAGGTGCATCGTTAACACCATCACCTGTCATAGCCACTACCTCTCCCGTTTCCTTAAGCGCCTGGACGATGCGAAGTTTTTGTTCTGGCACGACACGCGCGAAAATACTCACGTGAGGAATTCGCTTCCTAAGCTCGTTATCATCCATGTCGTTGAGATCTGGTCCGGTGATGATCCCGGTATCGCCATCGAGGCCTATTTTCTTTGCAATGTTTTTCGCTGTGACCGGATAATCTCCTGTGATCATAATTACTCGAATACCGGCCCGGCGGCACAGAGCAACGGCATCGGGAACATTTTCTCGCACCGGGTCGTGTAGGCCCAAAAGACCAAGGAATGAGAATGCGAAATCGTGCTGACCTTCAGGGAGCGAGCCCTTCTCAAACTCGGCAACGGCAACACCGATAACACGGAGGCCATTACAGGCGAGTTCATCGATGTCACGGCGTAATGATGCCATGCTTTCGTTAGAGAGATGACAAAGGTCCGCGATAGATTCCGGTGCACCTTTCGCTGCAATGATATACCGTGTTCCGTCGCAATGTTCCCAGACGCGACTCATGGCAAGAAGATGTTCAGAGAGTGGATACTCCCTAACCAGTGTCCAGTCTGTATGCAGATGTTCGGTGTTGATGAGCGTGTGCTCACCGAGCTCTTTCATAGCTTTTTCCATTGGGTCGAAGGGATCTGCGGGGCTGGCAAGGATGGAGTACTCGACTATCGGATGGAATTCTTCCGTAAATGAATCATTTTTTCCATCGATCTCGGCATACATCCCGCCCACGCACAGCCGAGTAACAGTCATTCGGTTCTGCGTGAGGGTCCCGGTCTTGTCACTACATAGGACAGTAGCAGCTCCGAGAGTTTCAATCGCCTGGGCTCTACGAGTAAGTACATTCCTAATAGATATTCGCCATGCCCCCAAAGCCAGAAAAATTGTCATAACGACGGGAAATTCCTCAGGAAGCGTTGCCATCGCCAACGAAAGTCCAGCAAGGAATCCCTTTATCCAATCCCCTCTTGTGAGTCCATAAACCACGACGACAATTACGCAGAGCAAAGCACCGACAATTGCGAAGGTTTTTACGATTTTCCCTGTCTGTCGCTGTAGATTGGTGTCTTCGGTCTCAAGTGTTTGTAGGGCTTTTCCAATTTTACCGATTTCTGTGTTCTGCCCTGTGGCTATCACACGCGCAATCCCTCTGCCCCGCACGATCATGCTGCCGGAGTAGACCATATAATTTTTATCATCGCTGGGGCGACCGTACGAGGAGAGACCATCCCAGACATCTTTCTTAACGGGTACCGATTCCCCCGTGAGGAGCGATTCATCTGCCGACAGGTTCAGCGAATTCAGCATCACTGCGTCCGCAGGGACCCGATCACCTTCCGACAAAAGCACAATATCATCACGAACGATATCGCGGCCAGCTATTCGCCGATGCACCCCGCCACGTATGACAAGCGCCCGAGGGCTTGATAGGTCGCGAAGCGCGTCAAGAGCCCGCTCTGTCTTGTTTTCTTGATAAAGCGCTATCCCGATGATCACGAAGACGAAACCGAGAAGCATCAACGCTTCCTTGAAATCTCCTAAAACAAGATAGAGAATACCACAGGCAATGAGTAGCAGGAACATTGGCTCCTTCACTATCTCGTATAGTATAGAGAAAATGGATTTTTTTCTGGCCTGTGGAATTTCGTTGTATCCGTCCTCGAATAATCGGGAGGCGGCATCCTCATCGTTCAAGCCTACGAGTTTTGCAATATCGAAATCATTATTCATATGGTCGTCGATCTTATAAAATAATTAACTGGAAATTATTTGGCACATATGTAACAACCGACCAATGGATGTATCTTGGTAGGTTGGGGAGATGTTCTCAGCCCTTGAAACTGAAACGGTTTGACTCATATGGTCATCATTATATTTTATTTTTTGAACACACTGAATAGCTTGTCTAACGCTGGCTTTTCAAGCTTTGCGAGAACATCTATTTCTCCGGCATCAAACCATACGCCATTACATGAGACGCACTTGTCAATGTTGATCCCTTTGTAATCTACTTCTTGGAGTTCCATTCCGCATTTCGGACAGCGCATGTAATGAAGTTCTTTGAGTTTAATTTTTTCTTCTTCCATAGACTTTTTGAATTTTTCATCATCGATCTTTTTCCTTCTTTCAAGATCAAGTTTAGCAAAATACTCTTCTTCTTTGTCACTTGGTTTTACTGGCATGGTTAGTTCCCTTTTTTTGATAATATTTAACTTTTGTTGTTTTTAAAAATTTTCTTGCCCACAGAAAATCGATTACAAGAATCCCTAAACCAATCGGTATCACAATCATAGCTAATCCCGGCAAGATAGTCAGGGCAATTCCAATGCAGAGGATTTTAAAGTATATAACAATGGCAATAAGTCGTATTGCATGTAGTCTGATTTTCGATAGCAGAGGATCAATCACGGCTATTCTGTTCGAAGTTTGAAAACATCGTTTGCAATCGATGATTGATTGTATTTGTCACTACCGACCATAGACCATTGCTTCCAAGCGCTTGACACGCTCTTCCATCGGAGGGTGAGTGCTGAAGAGTTTGGTCAATCTGCCACCGCTTAACGGATTGACTATGAACATGTGTGCCGTTGCTGGGCTGGCTTCCATTGGAATCTGTTCTGCTTTTAACTGAAGCTTGCGCAGTGCATTTGCGAGAGAAAGAGGATTCCCGGACATTTGCGCACCGCCTTCATCTGCAAGAAACTCTCGCGATCTGGAGATTGCCATCTGAATCATCATCGCAGATAAAGGGGCAACAATCATCATTACTATACCTACAATTGGACTGCCGCCTTCTCGATCGTTTGAACTCCTTCCGCCACCGAAGATCATAGCCCATTGCGCCATACTGGCAAGCATACTGATGGCACCTGCAAATGTTGCTGCGATTGTTCCGACAAGGATGTCCCGATGCTTGATGTGAGCTATCTCGTGTGCGATCACACCACGCAGTTCATCTTTGGAGAGAAGCCGTACGATTCCCTCTGTCACCGCTACTGCCGCGTGCTGCGGATTCCTTCCAGTGGCAAACGCATTGGGTTGTTCACCGTCAATACGATAAAGTTTCGGCATGGGAAGACCGGCGTGTGCGGTTAGTTCCTCGGTGATCTGAAATAGGGCAGGGTCGTCATTCTTATTAAGCTCTTGAGCTTTATACATGCGGAGGATAATTTTATCACTGAACCAGTATGTTACGAAATTCATAACTAATGCTATGAGGAATGCTATCATCATTCCGCCCTGCCCTCCAATTAAATTACCTACAACAATAAGCAGCACGGTGAGCACTGCCATCAATAAAACAGTTTTTGTGGTGTTCATACTTTGATTTCCTTTCAAAATTCTAATTGTTACGATGTGACCTGAATACAAAAATATCTAGATCAAAGAAGTTATTATTAATCTCATGTTGCTGCAAACTGGACACATAAACGTTTGCTTGAGATAAGCCTACACAACCATAGTGCAAAATACCGCGGAAGCGGATGTAAAAGTGCTTACAGGATGCGTTTCACCATTGTGTAGGTAGAAACTTATGCCGCAGTAGGTCCTCTTGGGAGATAAAGAATGTAGTATGACCGGGTAGGGTAAAATTCGGAAAAAGAGAATTGAATAAGCTGAGAGAATTGTTTATGACATAGTTGTATGTTCAAAACGTCTACAAGAGCGAGGACATTGATTCTCGTTGATGTCGAGACGGTCCTTCCCTGTATCAGAAGTAATCGAGAGCGGCAAGGGTGAGTCTGTTTTATGGATGTTGTAAGGTGGTGTGCTTTCCCAGACCTCAGATGTCCGTCGGGAATGCAATATCGATCAGCCGAAATAATAAATACATAACACGAAACAAGCAGAGTCAAAAAAATATATCTGTCGATGTTCTTCATGATTGAAAGATAACGAATTTTGCTTAAAACTGCAATTGACGAACCAACCGCAACTGTAGATATTTGCACAAGCTGCTCGAATAAGGAGGGAGTGTAAAGACATATTTCGATGGCACTCTGTCCGTGTTCGTTAGTTTTTATCTTTATCACATCTTCAACATTTATGACTAATATTTTACAATCGCCTGTATTTCCGGTGTGAGAATTTTTCTGTATTGTGTAGAGGACCTCATCAACCACTCCATAGAAAACAACAACTTTTAATTGATTATATGGCTAATGAATATTTTAAAACCAATACACACTAAAATTATACCTCCTACTAATTCCATTTTCTTACCAAATCTAATCCCTAAAATATTTCCAAGGTATATCCCACTAATTGAAAGAGATGCAGTAACTAATCCAATAATGGCGCTTGGGTACCAAATATCGACTCTAAGCATCGCAAAGCTGAAACCAACCACTAATGCATCAATACTTGTTGCTATCGATAGAATTACTAAATATATACCCTTTGATGGATCACCTTTGATCTCGTCGCTTTTTTTAAATGCGTTTTTTATCATATTAAAACCAACGTAGGAAAGTAATATGAACGCTATCCAGTGATCAATATGCTTTACCAACGGTTCTAATTGAAATCCAATAAACCAACCGATTACCGGCATCAGGAATTGGAATAATCCAAAATGAAACGCCAGCCTGATAGCTCCTGTATGTCCCTCGATTTTCCTTCCTGCACCTGCAGCTAAAGAAACTGCAAATGCATCAAGAGCCAATCCGATTGCTATCAGCAATATTTCCGCTATTCCCATAAATTTTCTTTTGTCTTAACTAAGCTATATTTATTCATAAATAATTTGTTTGTCCGTGCGCGGTGCATTGAGAATAGTGGACACAAGCATCTCCGGTATAATTTCTTCTTTCTTCTTTCTTATTTCCGCACTTAGGACACTGTATTATTGATCTTAATTTTATATCTTTCATATACTTTCCTAGTATAAAAGGGAATAGCTAACCGGAATTCATTTATTCTCAATCCTATTCAATATTCGTTGGATCGGATGCAATGAAATATTTTCCACTGAATGTTTAGCATTATAATTAAATGGATTATCTAGATCATGTATTAAGTACAATAAAAAAACCATTAAAAAACTAATTGCACCAACAAAAAATACTGATTCAACAAATGGATCAAGTTTTGAAAATATTAAACCAAAACACAATACAAAAGTTGTAAATGTTGCAATCAAATATCCTGATGAAATGAAATTTGTGTCACGAATAGTATCCGTTCAAATCACAAGGCGTTTCAAATTTGCGATTTCTTGTTTGAGGCGAATTATGTAATTAGGTTGTACTTTACCGTCATACTTTGAAACTAACGAATTAATTTCTTCGAGCTTATCTAAAATATCATTTGTTTTTGTTTTTCGATGGAACCAATCCAAAATGCTTGACAAAGTAGTCTTAATATGAATCTTGATTATACCTGACAATTCATTATCATTAGCCGATAATGTTCCTACTTCATCATATAGGACTGAAATATGGACCGCAATATCACCGGGGATTTTTTCACTTTCTTTATAGTCTGATAATATTCCACTCAATAAGAAACCAATTAAAAATACATTAGCAGCAACAATTCCAGAAAACAGGTTATTTATGGTAATAAATTCAATGGAATATTGATGTAGAATTAGCTTAAGTATAACTATTGCTGTTACAACAACTAATGAACGAATAACAAGTGAAATATTTCTGCGATTTAATGACATTTTGTCTCCTACGATTTTGCGATTTAATCTAACATATGTATCAACGCAATATTGCGTTGCCATTCCTTTTATATTAAATCCAACTCTTTTATTCTAAACTATAAACCAATCGTCTCTAAGATACATTATTGATTAACATTTATTGAAACTGATTATTATTAAATCCATTTTTTTATAGACCAATACCGAGTATCATCCGAAGCTCGAATTCGAGGTTTCCTTTTTCGATTGGGCCTATTTTAAATGCAGATCCCAGAGACATCCATAAACCATCTTTCCCGTGCGAGAGAACCGGTCCAAAATAATTTGCTTCCTCGCTGCCTTTGAATTCAAATCCGAAACGGAAGAGTTTCGAAAGCTCATAACTAACTCCCAACGCGTACTCGGGTTTTGTTTCCCATTTCTTATCCTCCTTTTCAAATGCAAGGATTGGATTGAATGAGATGTTAAACTTATCATAGTCTTTGGCTAATATCAATTTGGTATCGATCTCGTGTTCAGAAAAATCCGGTTTCCCAACATATTCGAAATATAGCAGTGGGTCGACAAAGTACAAATTTTTTTCTCCAAATTTATATCGCACCCTTATTTTATATCCGTCGTATGTAAAAGAACTACCGGGAGCTTGACTGAATACTTGATATATGCCTACATCGAAATTATCAGTCATTCCTATTTCGAATTCGAGTTGGTGTTGAGAAAATGTATTGCCTTTCATCTCGTTTATTTTCAGCGATGAGAATGTAAGGTAATGTTCGAACTCAGCTTTCCCTCGTGGGGTAGTCATGTATTCGTATGTCCAAACATATCTCCGGTTGTCAGCCGTTACTTCTGTCGTGAGTGTAACTAATGAGATGAAGAATAATAAAATATTTATATAGTTGTATTTCATTTGTACTCCTTTATTTGATCTCTTTCATTTTTGATTTCACCATGATATATAAAATTCGGCTTAGTAAACAAGTAATAAGCCGGAAAATATTATTTACATATCCGCTTCAACTTGTTTCTTTTCAAACCAACTGTAAACGGATGGGATTATTAATAACGTCAGCAGAGTTGAAGTAATCAATCCTCCGACGACAACGGTTGCAAGCGGTTTTTGAATTTCCGATCCGGCTCCACTGGCAAAGAGCATCGGCACCAAACTGAAAATTGCTATCGAAGCGGTCATCAATACCGGGCGTAACCTGTTAAGACTTCCTTTTATAATTGCGTCTTGCAGATTAATTCCTTCTTCTCGCAATTGTGAAATGTGGGAGACTAACACAACGCCGTTTAAGACAGCGACGCCAAACAAAACAATAAATCCGACCGAAGCCGGAACAGATAAATATAATCCGGAAATGTATAGCGAGAAGACTCCGCCAATGAGAGCGAATGGTAGGTTCGAAATTACTAACAGCGCCAATCGAACTGACCTGAATGTAACAAATAAGAGAAGCAGTATTAAGCCAACTGCAACGGGTCCAACAATCATTAGTTTGTTCATTGCTCTCTGCTGATTTTCAAATTGTCCGCCCCAGGTCAAAAAATAACCTGCCGGTAGCTGAACATTAGCTTTTATCTTTTGTTTTGCTTCGGCAACAAAACTGCCGATATCCCTTCCGCTTACATTCATTTCAATGCCGATTCTTCTAATTCCATCTTGCCGGCTTATCTGAACCGGTCCCTCGATCATTTTTACATCAGCTAATTGTGCAAGCGGAATATTCATTCCCGTTGTTGTGGGAATTAATATATTTTCTATTGCTTCAATGGAATTTCTTTTTTCTTCCGGCAACCGGACAGTGATATCAAAGTTTCTGTTCTCTTCATAAAACTTGGAGGCAGATTTTCCGGCGACAGCTATTTCGATGACATTCTGAACATCGCTGATGTTCAATCCATACCTCGCTATTTTCGAACGGTCAATGTTTACCGTTAGGTATGGCTGTCCCGAAACCTTTTCTGTCATTAAGTCGGTTCCTCCTTCAATTGATGAAAGAACTCTTGCAATTTCATCTGCTTTACTTTTGAGTAAATCAATATCTTCACCAAAAAGTTTAAGGATCAATTGCGCTTTTGTTCCGGCAACAAGTTCGTCAATTCTGCATTGTATCGGTTGACTGAATCCGAAACCTAGTCCAGGTATCGATTCCAATGATGCACGCATTTCATTTGTTAATTCTTCTCTGGAGATATCCCGTTTCCATTCGCTCTTTGGTTTTAATATTCCCACGTAACCGGTTTTATCCACGCCTCTCGTATCCAAAGCGACTCCGGTTTGACCGATTCGGGCAACAACAATTCCGAGTTCATCAAATTCTTTCATCTTCTGAGCTGCAAGTTGGTTTACTTCCATCGCTTTCGAAAGAGAAACTCCCGGAAGCAGGGCAACATCCATATCGAATGCGCCC
>CAYGZC010000130.1:0-17250 GCA_964354225.1 uncultured Chlorobiaceae bacterium
CGAGCATTTCATCTGTTTTCAATATGTTATCAAATGTTTCATGACTGTTAGGTCCAAATGCATGTCCAATCTCATCGGTTGCAGAAACTCCAATACAAAGAAAATCAGTCACACCGCGCATTCCTAAAGATTCCGCTTTGAATACTTTGCGCGCAAATTCAAGCAAAGATTCTGTAGCAAATGGTGAGTGGTCAAGTGCAACATAATAGGATGGGGTGATGGTGGCAGAATTCTCTCCAACAATAAGGTGAGGAAATTTTTTATTTATCTTTGCCCAGCTTGCTTCATATGGCACATCATCGTCATCGCAGAGGAATGCCGCCGCTTCTGCGTTTTCTTCTTTCCACTCAATACCAAAATATTTTTTGGGAAAACCTACACTATTAAATTTTTGAATGTAATCTGGCAGGGCTTGCATATAATAAGTCGAAGTTACAAATAATGAATCCTCTGTCCAATAAGCAATGCCAAACTTGCCAGCCATGAGTATTGCAGCCCCGTCTTTATTAGATACCGCAATTACCTTCGAGTGAAAGTTGGTTTGCAGCCGAAGCATATCTCCAATTGTATAGGTTAGCAGATTCTTAGGAGAACGGCCCCCACTGTTATTCCCGATGACTTTTGCAGAGTCATCATTTACACAGCCAATCCTCTTTTTCTTCGCGCGATCATACCAATCATTCCCGATTATACCGTTGGTGTTACTGTAAGTTCCGGTACTAATTGCTGCATGGCCCGGCGATGTTTTAGTGAATGCATGTTCGTATTCTGCATTGATAAAGTTTGCACCATGCTGAAGAAGATAATTAATTCCTCCGTTCTTTGAGAAGTAAGGTTGAAACCGCTGAATATAAGAATATGGGAATTGATCGAGAACGATAACGACAGCAACTTTCGGCGGCTGTGCTAAAAGAGTTGAAGTAAAAGCAAATAAAGCAAGCAAAACAAGATTATGTTTTTTCATACTGTGATAATCTAAATGATAATGGTGGTGAATAAGATAAAGATTTTTTTACCAATATGAAACATCATTGTTTGAATATTAGAAAAAATTTCTGCATTTTTAAAACATGGTAATCATATAAATCTTAGCCGATGCTATTAGTTATCCCATCAATAGAAATCAAGAATGGAAAGTGTGCTCGCAAAGTACAAGGTATTGGGGGAATTGCTTTTAGCGATGATCCCGTCGAGATGGCAAAACTGTGGCGGAAGGAAAATGCTAAGACGTTGCACGTTACAGATGTTGACGGTGCTCTTCAAGGTCACCCTATCAACTTCAAAATTATTAAACAAATGGTAGAAACCGTGGATATTCCCATCGAGCTTGGCGGTGGGATGCGAACATATCGTGACGTAGAATTAGCATTGGAAAACGGTATTTTTCGTGCAGTTATAGGAACTATGCTGATTGAAAACCCGGATGAGGCAAAACGTACGATTGATAAATTTGGTGCAAGCAAGATCGTTCTTGGCATTGACACAAAAAATTATCGAGTAGCAATAAAAGGCGGAGAGGAAGATTCAGGTTTAACACCTGTTTCTGCCGCCCTGAATGCAAAGCAGCTTGGATTTAGACGACTGCTTTACACCAATGTACTCATCAATGGAATAACACGAAAACCGAATTTTGGAGCAATCAAATTATTGGCTGAAAAAACTCAGATGAGGATAACTGCATCCGGAGGAATTTCAGGTTTGGAAGATTTATTAAAACTTCAAGAACTTGAACCGCTCGGTATCGATTCAGCGATTATTGGCAGAGCGCTTTATGAAAATAAATTTTCCTGTCAGGGATTATGGCGATTGTGCGAAGCAGGAAATTTTCCTTATACAGCGAAGGTCTAATATGACCATCACTGTCATCGGTCACTTTTGCATCGACGTCATTGAACATCCCAGTGGTGATGAAATACATAGCTACGGTGGAATTTTCTTTTCTGTCGCGGCGCTGGCAAGTCTCCTCGGACAGCATGATACAGTTTTTCCTATCTTCGGTGTCGGGAAAGCAGATTACGATTCCTTAATCGAACGATTGAAAGCATATCCTAATGTGAACACTTCCGGAATTTTCAAGTTCAACGATCTGACAAACAAAGTCCGATTGATATATTCATCAAAAGAAAAACGGATCGAATGTTCGAAGAATATATCCGAACCGATACCGTGGAAACGAATCCGTCCATTTCTTGAAAGCGATATGATTTTGGTAAACATGATCTCTGGTTTTGATATCACACTTGAAACGCTCGATGAAATCAGAATGGAAATCAGAGAAAAACAAACACCGATTTATCTGGATGTTCATTGCTTGGCATGTGGCATTAATCCGGATTTCACAAGATTTTTCCGCCCTATCGATACTTGGCGGCGGTGGTTCTTTATGCTTCATGGTGTGCAAATGAATGAAGACGAGGCGGCAAGTATTAGTTCGGAACGATTTGATGATGCAACACTCGCAAAACATATACTTGCGTTAAATACGAAAACACTGCATATTACACGAGGTGAGCGCGGAAGCACCGTTTTTATCAACGAAAATAAAAACATTAAGCGGTTCGACATCGCCAGCATCGAACCTGAAAAAGCAGTGGATACAACTGGCTGTGGTGATGTGTTTGCCGCAGCATACTGCAAACATTATTTGAAAACAAAGGATGTTGTCGCATCAACAGAGTTTGCAAACAAGGTGGCTTCATTCAATGCGCAATTTTTTGGTTCAAAAGAAATTGAAAAACTTCATATGTTTAATTTAGAGTTAGAGAAAGATGTACTTCAGGAGAGAAAAGCATGAACATTGCGATCGTTGGCTATGGGAAAATGGGACAAGAAGTTGAGAAAATTGCTAAGGAACGAAAGATCAGTGTCAAGTTAACGCTGGACATCAATAATAATTTAAACGGTATGGCTATTACACCACAAGCTATGAAGGATGTTGATGTTTGCATCGACTTCTCTACTCCTACTGCTGTGGTTCACAATATTGTTGCCGCCGCCGAATGTAAAACGAATATCGTTGTTGGAACAACCGGCTGGTACGATAAACTTAAAGAAGTCGAGAAGATTGTCAAAGATAAAAAAATCGGCTTGATCTATTCACCGAATTTCTCGCTTGGCATGAATATTTTTTATCAAATCCTTTCCTCAACGGCACACATTTTCGATCAATTCGATTGCTACGATATTGCGATCCACGAAATGCATCATAAGGGAAAAGCCGATAGTCCCAGCGGCACCGCCCTTACACTCGGACAGATAATTCTCCAAAACATCAAGCGAAAAAGAGAATTCCTACACGAAACATCGCACAAACAAATAAAACCTGAACAACTCCATGTCACTTCCACAAGAATTGGAAGCGTTGTAGGTTCACATCAAGTGTTATTCGATTCTGACGGTGACACAATCGAGCTTATCCACACTGTGAAAGATAGAACCGGGTTTGCGCTCGGCGCTCTCATTGCCGCCGAATGGCTTAAAGGTAAAAAAGGAATTTTCACAATGAAAGATGTCATAACTTCAAATTAATTTTATATGAGACGAACATTGTTATTTAAAGGAACGGGCACAGCACTTGTTACACCGTTTACCACGAACGGTGAAGTTGACGAATCTGCTCATAAAAAACTTGTTGAGTATCAGATCAAAGGCGGTGTGGAAGCAATTCTTCCAACAGGAACAACGGGTGAAAGTGTCACGCTCACCGACGAGGAACAGTGGCGGGTTGTTTCCATCGTTGTAAGGCAGGCAAAAGGTCGTGTTAAAGTAATCGCCGGTGCAGGAAGTAACTCTACAAGCAAAGCAATAGAACAATCAAAACATGTGTTAGACGCGGGGGCTGATGGAATCCTCTCCGTCGCACCATACTATAATAAGCCAACGCAGGAAGGATTTTACCGGCATTATGCAGCAATCGCATCCGAGATCAATGCACCAATCGTGATGTATAATGTTCCGGGAAGAACTTCCAGTAACATTGAAGCCGCAACCACACTCCGGCTGGCAGAAGACTTTCCGAACATTGCAGGAATAAAAGAAGCATCAGGTAACTTCCAGCAAATTATGGAGATACTTAAACATCGACCGAGCGGTTTCGGTGTCTGGTCGGGCGATGATGCAATTACACTTCCGCTGATGGCGCTCGGTGCGGATGGTATCGTTTCAGTTGTCTCTAACGAGGTTCCAAAACTCTTTTCCGATATGATACGATTGTGCCTAAAAGGAAATTTCTCTCGGGCATTAAAAATCCATTACAAACTTTTGGATTTAATGAACTTCAATTTTGTGGAATCGAGTCCAATTCCCGTGAAAGCAGTTCTTGCACAAATGGGATTGATTAAAGAACAATATCGATTACCTCTCGTTCCATTAAGCGACAAACACAGACCGAAGATGAAAAAGATATTGAAAGAATTGAAGCTTATATGATTCTTCAACAAACTATTGAGAGGCTGTTCGAAATTCCGTTTGATAAAATTGACAGAGATGAAGTTCTGCAGGCTGTCGATCAGCTTAAGCTTGCTTTAAACCGCGGCGAGTTGCGTGCAGCAGAATTTCAAAACGGCACCTGGAACGTTAACATGTGGGTGAAGAAAGGAATTCTACTTGCCTTTCGTACCGGCGTTCTCCGTGAATTTCCCGGTGATGATGTTTTTAATTTCTTTGATAAAGACACAATGGGGATTCGGCAATTTACTGTTAATCAAGGTGTTCGAATTGTCCCCGGCGGAAGCGTTGTGCGAGACGGTGCGTACGTCGCCATGGGTGTCGTCATGATGCCGCCATCGTATGTAAACATCGGCGCCTATGTTGATGATGGTACGATGATAGATTCCCACGCCCTCGTCGGTTCGTGCGCACAAATTGGAAAACACGTTCACTTAAGTGCTGCAGCACAGATTGGCGGAGTGCTTGAGCCGATTGGTTCAATGCCGGTGATCATCGAAGACGATGTCTTCATCGGCGGCAACTGCGGAATTTACGAAGGCACTATTGTTAAGCGGCGAGCAGTCATCGCTGCTGGGGTTATTCTCACCGGTGGAACGCCGGTCTATGATCTCGTCCACCGAACAATCCATAAAAAATCCAGCACCTCTTCACTCACCATCCCCGAAGGTGCGGTTGTTATTGCCGGTAATCGAAAACTTGATCATCTGTTCGCTCAGGAACATAATCTATCAATCTACACCCCCATCATTATCAAGTATCGCGATGAGAAAACGGATGCTTCAACTGTGCTGGAGGAAAGTTTACGTTAAACACTTCCACGAAATGCATACTCATCACCGGCAGCAATGGGCTGCTCGGGCAAAAAATCGTTGAAATTCTTTCACGAACAAGTTATCCTCTATTATTAGTATCATTGGAGGAACACTCAGTTTTCGACGAAGAAATTCTCCCTTACCGACAAATCGATTTGACACGAAGACAAGATGTCCGGAAAGTAGTAGATGAATTTGAACCGGATGTTATTGTTCATACAGCTGCAGTTACCGATGTAGATCTTTGTGAAAAGGAACGCGCACTTGCCTGGCAGGTAAATGTTGGATGTGTTGAAAATCTGGCTTATGCAGCAAAACTTGTCGGTGCAAAGATAATTCACTTTTCAACCGACTATGTTTTCGATGGAAAGGGCGGTCCTTACAGTGAAGTAGATCGTCCGAATCCTATCAGTTACTACGGAAGAACAAAACTTGCAAGCGAAAATCTTCTACTAAACAGCGGTGTTCCGTCTGTAATCATTCGAACAATGGTACTTTACGGAGTTGGATTCAATGTGAAGTCAAACTTCGCGCTCTGGCTGTCCAATAATCTGAAAGACGGTAAACCCATCCGTGTTGTTGACGATCAGATCGGCAATCCAACACTTGCCGATGATCTCGCCTATGCAATCTTAAAAATCATCGAACTTGAGCGAACAGGTGTTTACCATATCGCGGGTGCCGATTTAGTAAGCAGATATGATTTCGCTCTCATGCTTGCTCACGTTTTTAATTTCAACAAAAGATTGATAACACCGGCAAAGTCTTCTACTTTTATACAGCCGGCACCGCGCCCGTTAAAATCTGGATTGATTATTCTGAAAGCACAAACAGAGCTTGGTGTAAAAATGTCCGGCATCGAACATGGACTTACAGTCTTTAAAAACCAATTAGAAGTATTTAAAAATAACAAAATAGATGAAGAAGAAAATCTGAAACCCCAAATCCCCGCCCGTCCAACAGGTGGGCGAAATCCGAAATAAGGAATCCAACTTTTATGCTTGATATAAAATTTATCCGCGAACATCCAGAATTAGTAAAAGACGGCATCCGCAAAAAGGGCGGCGATGATAACATTGATGAAGTGCTGAAACTTGATGGACAACGACGTGAGCTTCTTCAGAAGGTGGAAGTACTGAAGAACAAACGTAATGTTGTATCCGAGGAAATTGGAAAGCTGAAGCGAGATAAAAAAGATGCATCTGCCGTCATTGCACAGATGGATGAAGTGAAACAACAGATAAAAACTATTGATGATGAAGTAAGTGGTATTGAGAAATCGCTTAACCAATTGATGTTAACTATTCCTAATGTTCCTCATCCCTCCGTTCCGGTTGGAAAACTTCCCACGGATAATCAGGAAATTGCAAAATGGGGTGAGCCGCCTGTCATCGACTTTAAGCCAAAACCACACTGGGAACTTGTCGAAAAGTTAGATATCATCGATTTCGAGCGCGGTGTTAAAATTACGGGTGCGGGTTTCCCTCTATATAAAGGGCAAGGTGCACAGCTTCAACGCGCGCTAATTAATTTCTTTCTTGATGAAGCCGCAAAGCGCGGCTATAAAGAAATTCAGCCGCCACTTATGGTCAACGCCAACAGCGCCACAGGAACCGGACAACTTCCCGACAAAGAAGACTTGATGTACGTTGCAACGAAAGATGATTTGTATCTCGTTCCGACGGCTGAAGTTCCCGTGACAAACATTCATCGCGATGAAATTCTGAAAGAAGATCAACTACCTGTAAAATATTGCGCTTACACGCCTTGCTTCCGACGCGAAGCCGGCTCTTACGGCAAAGATGTCCGCGGCTTAAACCGTTTGCACCAGTTCGATAAAGTTGAGCTGGTAAAAGTTGTCCACCCCGGTGTTTCGTATAACGAACTTGAGAGTTTGCGAGAAGATGCCGAGTTGCTCTTGCAAAAATTGGGATTGCATTACCACACGCTTCTCATGTGCACGGGCGATATGGGATTTACACAGACGAAGAAATACGATCTTGAAGTTTGGTCTATAGGACAGCAGCGATGGCTCGAGGTTTCTTCCATCAGTAACTTCGAATCGTTTCAGGCACGGCGGATGAATATCCGCTTCCGACCGCGAGGTGAAGGAAAACCTGAGTTCGTTCACACACTCAACGGCTCAGCACTTGCGCTGCCAAGAGTTGTTGCGGCACTCATAGAACATTACCAGACACCTGAAGGAAAAGTTGTTGTGCCGAAAGTATTACATAAGTATACAGGGTTTGAAGTGATTGGATAATTCCCTGATGATAGCTCTTA
Organism: uncultured Chlorobiaceae bacterium; assembly: GCA_964354225.1. GTDB lineage: Bacteria > Bacteroidota > Ignavibacteria > UBA10030 > SZUA-254 > CAYGZC01. Next base: position 7,545 of record CAYGZC010000130.1, read on the forward strand.
CCGTTTTTATCGGTTTTGCTATTTAACCGTTTACTATTATGAGCATTGATCCTTACAATTTATTCAAGCCAATTAGAAATAAATTGGGGGAGTACGATATCATCTCGCTTGTCATTAATGCTTCCAAGAAACTTCATGAGGTTGAGAGCAAACATCCTAGTGATTTTCGTGGTTGGCTTCCTTGGCACATTCTACTTCTAATCAAGTGGAGTTATGAATATGGGGGATTGAAACATCCGCCTAAACCAGCCTATGAGCCTACATTAGTAAAGTTAATGAATTTGATAAAGAGCTATGAGGAAGAATGCCAATCATTTTCACTAACCTCAGGAGAACCATCCTCTGTAATAAAATTTTCCCGTATACTTGCTTTCCAACAATTTTGGTTGCAGGGAGGTTTTGGTCGCTGGCATTTGGCACGATCCTATCTTCTATTTTGTAGCTTACCGAAAACACACCCTATTCAGAAAAACTTTGTATCTCAGATGTCAATATCAATGAACGAGTTCTTAGAATTAGGATTTCTCTTATGGGCATGGTTACAGAAAAGCCCAAAAAATGTTAAGTTCGATCCTAACATACTGTTTGACTTATCTAAACATGATCCCAAAACGATAGAAGCATTTACAAATGGAATTTCTTTGCCAATTAGTGATGTGAAAAATTATCTTTCGAAGCGACCTCATGCAATTAAGAATCTTGCCCTACAACTAAATGAAATGACACCTTTTGTTCGATATCCACTTTTGAAATTAGGGAAAGAATATCTTGTGTACTCGCGCCGGGTTTATGAAATTACACTTGGCAATATGTTCTATGATATAATGAAAGAATACGGGGGAAGTCCATTATCTGAACAATTTGCCTCTGAAATTGAAAAGTATGTTCAAGCCGCATTATTAGAATTAAAGTTGAAATTCTACCCAGAAGATGAACTCAAAGAGAAATTGAAGGGTGAAAAGGTAACTGATTTTTTACTGCCTTTTGATGATTGCTCTGTGTTACTTGAAATAAAATCATTCGAAATGAGATCATCAGTTAAAGTTTATCCGAAGACACAGCAATTAATAAATGAATTGCAAGATAGTGTCATCAAAGGTACAATTCAAGGAATCACACTTGCAAATACTTTAACTAAATCGATGGATAATTTGCTCATTCCCAATAGAGATAAATTCTTTTTATTGATTGTGACATACCGTGAATTATTCTTGGGTCCTGGCAAATCAGCATGGGATGAATTTTTAAAGGAAGCTGTTTTTAAGGAACTTGCAAATAAACAACTTGATATTGGGTTAATTCCACCTGACCACATAATTATCCTAAGCATTGAAGAGTTTGATCTTTTAATGGCTGTTTTAAATAAAGGAACAATTACTTTCCCGGAAATTTTAAATCGTGTTGTCAATAATAATTCAAATAAATCAACAACGAAATTCTCCTTTGGACAACACATCTATGAGGACTTACAGCCGCAATTAAAACTACCATACCTTGATGATCCGTTGCGGGAACTATGGAAAAACCTCACAGATAAATTACGCTAGTGAAAAGTCTTACTTATTAGCAGATATAGAACAACCTCGAAACTCCCGCCAAGAAATTAATGTTATAGTTTTGTATCTTACTAAGTGAACCTCCCGAAGGTTGACTTTGAATTAACCGAGCAAACCTTCGGGAGGTTTTCTAAATCGTATGAAATCATTACTTCGCTTACTTCCATATCTTAAAAAATACAAGCGCACACTGCTGTGGGGATTCCTCACGGTAGTGATGAGCAACGTCTTCACCGTTTTCCAGCCGAAGATTGTCGGTAATGCCATCGATAAACTGAAAATCGGACTCGAAACAAAGAATATAGATGGAACAAGTCTGCTCATTTATGCCGCCATTCTTGTAGCGTTAAATTTTGTTGCAGGAATTTTCACGTACCTCACACGGCAAACTATCATTGTAGTCTCACGCCATATCGAGTTCGATCTGCGGAATGATTTCCTAGAACATATACAGAAACTTTCTCTCTCCTATTTTCAGAACACACCAACCGGCGACTTGATGGCGCACGCCACAAACGACATCGGCTCCGTACGCAACGTCGTCGGTCCCGGCATAATGTATCCCAGCGATACAATCGTGACACTCTCGATGGTGCTCGTGATGATGTTTCTAACTGACTGGCAGTTGACGCTCTACGCTCTCATACCAATGCCGCTTGTTTCTTATGCCGTTTATATATTAGGAAAACAAATCCATAAAAAGTTTGAAGAGCGTCAGGAACAATTTTCACTCCTCACTACGCGCGCTCAGGAAAATTTGTCCGGCATCCGCATCGTGAAAGCATATGTCCGCGAAACCTATGAGATTGATCGCTTTAAAAAATTGAGCTGGGAATATCTCAAGAAAAATCTTGTTCTGGCAAAAATCCAGTCAATCCTCTGGCCCCTCATGTTTACGCTTGTTGGAAGCTCTCTCGTTATTACAGTCTATGTTGGCGGATTGCAAGTCATTAACGGTGAAATTTCTATCGGCACGCTCACGGCATTCTTCGGATACCTCACGCTTTTGATTTGGCCCATGATTGCATTCGGCTGGGTTACAAACCTTTTACAGCAAGGTGCCGCTTCGATGGGACGGCTGATGAAGATTATGGACACCGAGCCGGATATTCAGAACACCGACAAAACAGATGATTCAATTAAGGAAATTAAAGGAAGCATTGAATTCCGCAATGTCTTCTTTGTGCATAAAAATGTTGACGCGCCAACACTGAAAAATATCAATCTCGAAATTCCCAAAGGGTCAACCGTGGCAGTCGTTGGATACACCGGTTCAGGCAAATCCACACTCATCAATCTTATTCCTCGGTTGTACGACGTTACAGCCGGTGAGATACTGATTGACGGAATAAATATAAAAAAGATTCCATTGGAAATCCTGCGTTCGAACATCGGTTACGTTCAGCAGGAAACATTTTTATTTTCCGATACACTCGCAGAGAACATTTCATACGGAACTGATAAGGAATGCTTGTCCGCCTCTGGCGGAATGGACGGAATTATAAATGCAGCAGACGTTTCTCAGATATCGAAAGATGTAAAAGATTTTCCGAAGGAGTATGATACAATGTTAGGTGAGCGCGGGATAACTTTATCGGGTGGACAGAAACAGCGGACAAGCATCGCCCGTGCTGTAATGCGCAACCCGAAGATTTTGATTCTTGATGATGCGCTCTCCGCGGTTGATACTTATACAGAAGAGGAGATTTTAAAACGTCTCCGCAATGTCATGAAAGATAGAACAAGTATTATCATCAGCCACCGTATCTCGACAGTGAAGGATGCCGATATGATAGTCGTGCTTAATAACGGAGAGATAGTTGAACGAGGCAATCACGATAAGCTGGTAGCCCTTGGCGGCATCTATGCTGATTTGTATGAGAAGCAATTGCTGGAAGAAGAATTGGAGCAACTCTAAGCCATGCACGATGAAGAGATTTTAGGCAAGGCATACGACACGCGCTTAATGAAACGACTCATTAAGTATTTGAAGCCGTACAAATGGCATGTCGGGCTTGGGATATTACTGAGCGTAATAGTCTCAGGCATGGAGGCGGTGCGACCGTGGTTTACGAAGTACGCAGTCGATACAAATATTGCCAACAACGATAAACATGGCTTACTGATTACCGCGATTGCGTTCTTAGGATTGCTCATCATCAGAGGATTGGTGCAATATGCAAGCGCATATTTAACACAGTGGATTGGACAGAAAACTATTTTTGATCTGCGGATGCAAATATTTACGCACCTCCAGAATCTCAGCATTAAATTTTTTGACGGCAATCCAATTGGTCGGCTCATTACCCGCGTTACAAACGATGTAGAAGTGCTGAATGAAATGTTCTCGTCCGGAATCGTGATGGTGTTCAGCGATGTTTTTACGATCATTGGTATTCTTTATTTCATGTTTACAATGAGCTGGGAGTTAGCACTGTTATCGCTCAGTGTATTACCTCTGCTCTTTTACGGCACATTCCTCTTCCGGAAAAAAGCTCGCGAAGCATACCGCGAAGTCCGTTTACAGATCGCACGCATCAATACTTTCATGCAGGAACACATCACCGGCATGATGGTAGATCAGATATTCAACCGTGAAAAGAAATCGTACAATAAATTCTCCGATATCAACGCCGCTCACCGCGATGCAAACATCAAATCGATTTTTTATTATGCACTTTTTTATCCCGGTGTCGATCTCATCGGTGCAATTGCAATTGGACTCATCATCTGGTATGCAGGCATCGGTGCATTAAAGGGTTCGCTCACAGTCGGTACCGTGATTGCTTTTTTCCAGTTCAACGAAATGTTCTGGCGGCCCATCCGTGATCTCTCTGAGAAATACAACATCATGCAAACGGCAATGGCATCATCGGAGCGTGTCTTTAAATTGTTAGACGATCAATCTCTAATCCTGAATCCGCAGAATCCAATTTCGCTCCTGAAATTACAGGGAGAAATCGAGTTCCGGAACGTTTGGTTTGCTTACGTAGGTGAAGAATGGGTTTTAAAGAACGCATCCTTTACCATCAAGCCCGGAGAAACTGTTGCTTTCGTTGGGCATACGGGTGCAGGTAAAACGACAATCATCAACCTCCTGTGCCGGTTTTATGAATTCCAACGCGGTGAAATTCTCATCGATGGAATCGATATCCGATCTATTAATAAAGAAGACCTTCGCAGGCAGATGGCTATTGTTTTGCAGGATGTGTTTCTTTTCTCGGGCGACATCAAATCGAATATAAATCTAGGCAATGATGGTATCTCGATGGATAGAGTCAAAGCGGCGGCACGCGTTGTTGGAGCAAATCGGTTTATCGAAGCGATGCCGCAACAGTACGACGCAGAAGTGAAAGAGCGCGGTGCAACACTCTCGGTCGGACAAAAACAGTTGATCTCTTTTGCGCGAGCACTTGCAATCAATCCAAAAATATTAATATTGGATGAAGCAACATCAAGCGTTGACACTGAGACGGAGATTCTTATCCAGCAAGCGATCAGAAAGCTTCTGCAGGGAAGAACATCTATCGTTATTGCACACCGTCTCTCCACTATCCAGCGCGCAAACAAGATTATTGTATTGCATAAAGGAGAAATCCGCGAGATGGGTACTCATCAGGAACTGCTTGCTTTGGAAGGAATCTACTACAAACTTTATCGCTTGCAGTACAAGGAACAGGAGAAGATTATTGTTGGTAATAGTGGGAAATGACACGGAACATTCTTAACTTTCAACTAAACGAAACAGCAAATCAAAACGTCTTAACTATAAGAAAGGGGATCATTATGAAAAGAACGTTAGTTATAATACTGCTGATTACATTGAGTAGTCAGTACCTGTTTGCTCAAATGAAGCAAACAACTGCCGGGGAGCGCACATCCGTTGACCTGACGATTTATAATCAGAATCTCTCGCTCATTCGCGAAGAGAGAACTATAAAAATACCTAACGGGATGAGCCGCGTGATCATTCCGGATATCCCGGCGACCATCGACGGCACCTCGCTTCATTTCTCGAGTCTTACCGATGCATCGGCGGTGAGAGTACTTGAGCAAAACTACCAGTACGATCTTGTTAGTCAGGCGAAGCTGATGGAAAAATACATCGGAAAAGAAGTTGAGTTCGTACGATTGAACGAAGAGACTAAAAAGGAATACATCGTGAAAGGAAAACTTATCTCATCATCTTTCTCGGGTGGACTTGTTGCAGAGATAAATGGTAAGATAGAAATCAATCCGGCTGGGCGCCTCATTCTTCCTTCGCTTCCTGAAGGTTTGATACTGAAACCGCAGCTTGAGTGGCTCGTTGAAAACGAAAAAGCGGGCGAGCATAAAACCGAAATCAGTTATCTGGCAGGTTCACTCTCGTGGAATGCAAATTATGTTGCCCTGCTGAATAAAGATGACTCTAAGTTAGATATGACCGGCTGGGTAACACTGACGAACAACTGCGGAACATCATTCCACGATGCAGGATTGAAGCTTGTTGCTGGTGATGTAAACATCGTGCGGCAAGATTTTGACCGGGCAAGACCAATGATGATGGAAATGGCAGCGAAATCAGCCGAGCCGCAATTTAAACAGACAGATTTATTTGAATTCAAACTCTACACACTTCAGCGCCGCACAGATCTAAACGATAACGAGACAAAACAAATCGAGTTAGTGACAGGGAAGAATGTTACCTCCAAGAAAGTGTTTATCTACGACGGGCTATCCGACCAGTGGCGTTATTGGTACAATAATTATTCTTATCGCGATCAAGGTAGCTTTGGACAGCAGTCGAATACAAAAGTCGGAGTGTTTGTTACATTCAAGAATGATGAAAAATCAGGGTTAGGGATTCCACTTCCTAAAGGAAAAATTCGCGTTTACAAGCGCGACGATGACGGCAAAGAACAGTTCATCGGTGAAGACCAGATAGACCATACACCGAAGGATGAAGAGCTTCGACTTTATTTAGGAAATGCATTCGATATAGTTGGCGAGCGTGCACAGAAAGATTTTAGATCTATCAGTAAAAGAGTTGTGGAAGAAACGATCGAAATAAAAGTCCGCAACCACAAGAAGGAAGCGGTTGAGATTCAAATTTACGAGCACCCGTGGCGTTGGAGTGAGTGGGACATTACCAAATTTTCAACAAACTTTGAGAAGGTGGATCAGTCGACGATAAAATTTCCGGTGAAGATTGGAAAAGACGAAGAGAAAGTTTTGACTTACACGATTCGGTATTCGTGGTAGTAGATGAATCACGGAAAATTTTTAAATAAGCCAAAACTGAAAATGAGAAAAACTGTTTATCTCGCTTGAAAAGCGAGATAACATTGCATTATTAATGGATTATGAGTAACATTTATTTCACTTGGAGTTCAAATTGACAGCAATGCAAGCATGAAAATTATTTTTAGAAACATTATGACCATTGGTCTTTTTCTATGTCTTGTTTCTCTTTCGACTAATGCACAGGTTGAAAGCTCTATACCGCAAACTCATTTAAATCTTCCAGTCTTGGTGTCCATACCAATTGTAGGAGGTAACGAGAGCAGTTCCGGATTCATCCTACAGGACAAGGGATGGTGTTATTTTGTGACCACTAAACATGTATTATACGGCCGTGATTCTGTTCACCAGAAGGACACTCTCATCGGTAAATCTGCAATACTCCGAATACCGGACTTTAATGTTCAAGACACATCCGTAAGTATCCTGCGCTTAGATCTTAATCTTATTCAAACAGACAATCGAATATTCCGTCACAAATCAGCTGACGTCGCTATGGTTCGAATCGGCGAGTGTGATTCGGTGGGCATGTGGCCACTCCCGGGTACTGAAGTTTCAGTAACAAGCCATAATGGAGTTCACGTAAGGAAGTTAGAAATGCTGACAAGATACTCCGACGTGAAAATCGGAAACAACATTTATGTATATGGCTATCCGACCTCCATTGGATTGGTTTCGATGCCTCAATTCGATTTCACCAAACCCCTTCTCAGGAAGGGCATAATCGCTGGAAAATATGATAATACTCATACAATCATCCTCGACTGTCCAGTCTACTATGGAAACAGTGGTGGACCAGTAATCGAAGAATCTCCCGAAGGGATGGGATCAAAATTTAAGATCATTGGAATTATAACTCAATGGATCCCTTTCGATGAATCACAAGCAAATAAAAACACAGTTCGGCAAGGCGCACTTTACACAAATTCGGGCTATGCAGTCTCTGAATCGGTTGACAAAATCCTTGAGATATTGGCTGAGTTAGAGGCGACTGGCAGCAACAAAAATGTAAAGTGAACTATTCCGCGAGCAACTTAATAGAATTTAGCTGTCACACAATACATTTTTTTGTTTAACAACTCAAAGGAGTGAGCATGGACAAAGCCGAGAAAAGTCTTTTCGTTTTTGGTATCTATATGATTTTCATTGTAGGGATGGGATTCATATTTATGCCGACAGTCATACTCGATTTGTTTGGTTTGAAGTATGGTGACGACACATGGATAAGATTCGTAGGGCTATTAGCTTCAATAATAGGAGTCTATTATATTGTAGCTGTAAAAGCGAAGTTGAATCAGCTATTCATCTGGACTGTCTGGATGAGATACTATGCCGCTGTTTTTATGGTAACATTACTACTCTTAGATAAGGTCGGGTTTCCGATTCTTATCTTCGCCTCAGTTGACGCTATCGCAGCGACATGGACTTTGTTATCTTTAAAGATATAGGGTTACAGAAGTGCGACTCACTTCCAGCGTTGAGTCATACCGGAAAGTGAGTCGCACATTGTCTCACCTTTTCCCCTGCAAAAATTCTTCGCACATCTGAACATCCTCCTCACTTCCTAAAAACACCGGAGTATGCTGGTGCAAGGTCGAGGGCTGGATATCCAAAATACGTTGTTTACCATTTGTAGCACGTCCCCCGGCTTGCTCAATCAGGAAAGCTACTGGATTACACTCGTAGCACAAACGCAATTTGCCATCAGGATTTTTCTTATCGCCGGGGTATGCAAAGATTCCACCATACAACAGCGTCCGGTGAGAGTCACCGACCATTGTTCCAATATATCGCAACGAGTAAGGACGATCGGTTGCTTTATCCTGTCCCTTCAAATACTCGATGTACCGTTGTAATCCGGTATCCCATGCGCTAAAGTTTCCTTCATTGAAGCTATAAATTTTACCTTTCTTCGGAATGCGGATATTTTCATTTGAGAGAAGAAATTCGCCCACTGTCGGATCGAGTGTAAATCCGTGAACGCCATATCCTGTCGAGTACACGAAGATCGTACTAGAACCATAAATTACATAGCCGGCTGCAACTTGTTTATATCCGGGTTGTAAACAATCTTCTAATGTTCCTTTTCCGCCGGCTGATATTCTGTGATAGATGCTGAAGATAGATCCAATCGTGATGTTAGCATCGATGTTCGATGAGCCATCGAGTGGATCATACAGGAGAACATACTTCCCGTTGGGGTATTCGTCGGGGATGTGCAGTATGTCTTCGTTCTCCTCCGATGCCATTACGCACAGATGACCGCCGTGGTCCATCGCTTTGTAAATTGTTTCATCGGCAAACTCGTCGAGTTTCTTCACGGTGTCGCCGCTGATATTCATACGATCCGTTGTACCGAGAATATTCACAAGACCTGCTTTGTTTACCTCTCGCCAAACAAGCTTTGCAGCAAGCGCTAGATCGTGGAGTATGGCAGAGAAATCGCCGGTTGCAGACGGATGAAGATGTTCCTGCTCGTGAATAAATCTTTCTAACGTCATCAACTTTTTTGAACTATTCATCCTTGGTTGCTTCCTAAAAAGTTTTGGATGGTAAAATATTCGAGTACAAAAAATGTACTGAAATCCACCCTAAGTTGCAATTGGAATTTTTGCCTTTTATTTGGATAGTAACTATATTCAATGAAATTCAGGAAAACATCATAAGGTTTACTCCACGTTCTACAATCTTATATTAAGATAAACATATATGAAAATCGTAGCTTGCATTAACCATGTTCCAGATACAGAAGCAAAAATCAAGATCGGATCGGATGTTAAATCGATAGACCGGACCGGCGTTAATTATATTTTAAATCCATACGACGAAATTGCCATCGAAGCCGCACTCCAGCTTAAAGAAAAAAACGG
>CAYGZC010000131.1:0-4306 GCA_964354225.1 uncultured Chlorobiaceae bacterium
CATTCACTTTACTTCTCCGGCATGCGATATCTGACTGCTTCACGAGGCATAATAACTGCAACCTTCGAGCCGATTGTCGCAATCGCATCCGCGTTCTTTATCGTCAATGAAGTGCTGACACCTATTCAAATCGTAGGTGCCGTTCTCGTAATCACGGCAATTGCCATTCTTCAAACAAAACAAGAGGAGCCGCAAATTTAAAATGACCGAACACCGAAAAGAAAAATTTCTATCCGTGCTGCATCAGCGGCAACCCGACCTTACAGTTGTAATGGAAGATATTTTCGATCCTCATAACGTGAGCGCAGTGCTGCGCACCGCAGATGCTGTTGGAATACTCGAGGTTCAGCTGCTTTATGTCAACGAGGAATTTCCGAAGCTCGGCAGGAAAAGCTCTGCCAGCGCTATGAAGTGGGTGAAGCGGCATAACTTTAAATCTATAGCCGAGTGCTACGATCAGCTTCACCGTGACGGTTTCACTATTTATGCAACACATCTCGGAAAGAAATCAAAATCATTGTACGAGCTTGACCTGACGAAAAAGGTTGCATTGGTTTTTGGCAACGAGCATCGGGGTGTTTCCGCAGAGGCGGCAAAACTTGCCGATGAAAATTTCCAGATACCGATGCTCGGAATGATAGCGAGTTTGAATGTATCTGTCGCCTGTGCTGTTTCATTATATGAAGCTCTGCGCCAACGTCAATTAGCTGGCAAAACGAGGTACCTCAGCGAAGATAACATCAAAAAAATATTCAACGAATGGCTGAAAAAATAATAGTTGATCTTAAATTACGAAATTATTCAATTATGTTTTATTTATTGAAACTAGTGTTATGCCTCCCCTAGTAATTATATCTACTGTTCTAATAACACTTGCGTTAATTTATTACTCTCTCGGTGTTTGGTCGGAGCGTATCGCTCGTTACCTAAAACCGTGGCATATTTTTGCTTTCTGGACTGGCTTCACTTTCGATGTCACGGGCACGTGGGCAATGCACCTTATGGCTAATGGACCTCTAGACCTGCGAGCACCACACACACATACAGGACAGATCGCCATCTGGCTCATGTTCGCCCATGCTATATGGGCAACTTTTGTGGTACGAAGAGGAAGCGAAGCAACGCGGACGGGATTTCACCGATACAGCTTAATCGTTTGGTTGACTTGGTTAGTTCCCTATTTTGGCGGAATGTATATTGGTATGACAAAATAAATCTATAATTAGGAGATAAAATGAAAGGAAATAAACTCAACATAAACGACCCGATGCCGGAATTCAAAAACCTACACGGCGTGGATGGGAAAAAATACTCGTCACCCGATTTCAAGGATGTAAACATTTTGATTATTGTTTTCTCTTGCAACCACTGCCCATATGTGAAAGCGTATGAAAGCAGAATGATAGAATTACAGCGCGACTACCATAGCAAAGGAGTGCAACTAATTGCCATAAACTCGAACGATGCAGAAAATTATCCCGAAGATAAATTTGAAGACATGGTAAAACGTGCAAAGCACAAAGGATTCAACTTCAAATACTTGAGAGATGAAGATCAAACGGTTGCGGAGGCATTCGGTACAACACATACCCCGCAGTTCTTTGTATTCGATGATAGCAGAAGACTTCGGTACAGCGGCAAGATGGACGACAATTGGGAAAACCCAAAAGCAGTAAAAGAAAATTATCTCCGCGATGCGCTGGATGCACTACTAACAGGTGAAGAGGTAAAAATTCCAGAGACGTTCTCGATTGGGTGTACGATTAAGTGGAAGGTGTAACAGAACAATAGAACAGCATGGTTCTAACATCAGCAGTAAGATTAGGTATTGAAAATTTACTTGTAGGGCTTGCGTGCTATTTTCAAACCGATCACAGTGAAAACGAGACCTAACATCGTAAATGCCGGAGTTTTTGTGCCCCAATTGAATAGATAACCGAAGGCATTTAGTAGAAGCATAACAAATCCTATGCCTGCCATTATGTATCCACTTATTTTGTTTTTTTCCATAATATTAGTTAGTGAAGTTAAAATTTAGTGATTGTTAAAACTCAATTGTATTTAACGTTCTGCGTGTTTACGCCGTGCGGTTGCGAGCTACAAAAAGAAAAAATCACTTGCGAAGCAACCGCACGGAGTTAGTTGCCTGTCCAATTTAAAGTCAAACTAATGTTCAAATAGATTCGCTTTAATCTCATTGATTTATTTATGCTTCTTTTGGTAAAGCAATATCTCTCTTATGATCGAATCGGGATATATGGCTGATGTATCTGAAAAAAGAAAAATCTTGTTATACAATGTTTTCGGAATTCTGATGCTGTCCGGTAGTTCTTTTGCAAATCGATTGATGAGAATTCTTAGACTATCAATTTTTCGACTATGGATTTCGAGCTGGTTTTTTGAATTATCAATTTTTTGACTGATTATTTCGCGCCAGTTTTGAAGAAACAATGTTCGTGACTCAAAAATTCGTTTATAATAGATATTGACGGAATCCTCAGACTTTTCTCCATTCAGAAACTGCAATTCATTCTTGACGTAATCATCTAAATATTCGAGACGGTTTGCTGCGTCCTCGAAGTTTTGTTCTATGAACAAACTATCAATGTTGCTAGAACCTTGGAGTAAAGTATCAATTTCAGCACATTGTGCAATTGTAATTGGAAGATACTTGCGGAATCCACTGCTCGTCTTTTGATATAATTCTCCATCCGCAAGTATCGTGTTCAAAGGATCGAATATTTGGAAGGGTCGTTGAGGAAAAATGCTAATAAACTTATAATGATTTGGATGCTCTCGAAATCTCTGATGATTCCAATTGTATTTCGCGACTTCGAACTTCCAGAGTGTCTGAGAAGATTCAAGAATCGAGATGAGTCTTTTGATGGTCTCTTTATCCTTCTGGTATGAATCCACATTTAATGCTAAATACACTCCTGTAAAAGTGGCAGCCAATGCAATGGCAAGATTAAAATAAAGTTCATTCTGTTTGGTTACCTTCCTTCTTAATAGGAATAGCAATCCAAAAAGGACAACAATAATCAATATAGATTGAAAGGCGATTGACATACTGTTTGGTGCCTAGGTGTTCCTTAGATTTCCGTCAAGTACGCATATAACATGGCACGAGAAGTATCCCGCTCGTTGAGCGGGACAGGCGAACGGCTCTACCGATTTGGGAGAGAAGTAGAGCGAGCAATATTGTTCATTGTGGTTTCACCCATTCATCTTACTTTTCTTTTTTACTTCGATTGTCCTTCCACGGAAATCCGAAGAAGCCAAAAAATCCGTACAATCCGAAAAGTCCATAAAGCGCCGGATTGTTCAGTACCGATCCGAGAAATCCAAGCAATCCGAGAAATCCCAAATATCCTAAATTACTCTTCTTCATTGTATTGTACTCCTAAAATTTAGTTTTGCAAAAGAAGGAATTAATTTCAAATAAAAGCCCGTTGTTTTTTTAACGGGGATATTGTTGCCCCGAATTCTTTTTTCGGGGACCCTTTATAAAGTGTTATGTGCCGTTTGCCCATCATCTTTAATGACAACATATTTCGTTTTTATTTCTTTTATTTGGTGGTTCATCTACCTGTAGAATTTGAATAATTAACTTGATTTCGTCAATTCGGCATTACTTTCACCTATTACCCACTTCATTTTCAAATCTCCTATCTTATTGTGTCAAGAATATAAAACTTACCAAGACAAAAATCAAAATCTATCGCTTCCTAAATATTCCTTGAAACCCCAAGCCAATATATTTCTTCATCTCTCCGTGTTTCAAAAGTGTAGTTAATTTTGAGAGAAGAAAAGCAGGCGAAGTGATTCTTGAAAGAATATATCGGTGCCGCAGTTTCCGCAACTCCCGGATTCCCATCTGCGGCTGCAGCAATAATGGTATGTTGTTAGCGGCAAGGTATATTTTGAGGTTGTCCCGATTTTCATACGGCTTCGACCATTTGAAGTCGGCAGGAAGTAGCTTTTTTTGCTGTGCGTAGTTCTCCACCTGCGTCCCCGGGTAAATGCGTATGCCGGGATTGTAACCAATCAACGTCATGTATTTTCTGTTCCTTCTGATGAACCGCACGGTTTTAAGACCTGCTCTATACGTTTCGTTTATGTGACCAACAGTGAAAAACACTTTGGTCAGCAACCCAAGCTGCTTACACCAATGCAACAATTGCTCTGCATCGTCAACGCGTATCTTTTTATTCATTGCGTCTAACACATCTTGATCTGCCGACTCAATTCCAATATCGACGTAATAACATCCGGCTTCATGCATCTGTTCCAGCAAATGTTTATC
>CAYGZC010000132.1:0-6455 GCA_964354225.1 uncultured Chlorobiaceae bacterium
TCAACAAGCACTCTGTCTTTCACATCCTTACCAAGTTTTGCATCGACAATTTGAATATCTTTCGATTTCACTTCACTCTCTTGTGCACTCAAGAAGGAACTGAAGACAATTAAACAGAAAACGGTTGTGAGGATCATGCCAATCCATTTGTTCATTGTTTTATCCCTTTATGTTATGATTGTTCTGTAATAGTCCGTCGACTAAAATAAATATATAACCGGGTTACACTTTCCCACTTGTATATCAATGAGCACCTTCTTGAAATGTTTTCGCTTTTTTATTCCATGTGTACCAGAGGATACCTTGATGCAGCGAGATATCATTGGATAACTTTTCGTAAGTCAAAACAATTTTCGTGATATCGCCTTTTGCGTCCTTTTCGTAGTTGACATCTGTCATATAAGCGGCAGTTGAATCTTCCTTATCCGAATAATGATACACCTCTGTTCGGCGTTTTAGCACTGTAAGGATATCTTTAATTTCAGGTGAACCGAGGATATAAAACTTCTCGATGATTTCTTCTTTAACGATAGAAGTGTCGCAACAGGGATTTTTATTTGATGTTGCAAACATAAAGCTAACAGCGGGTTTTCCCCCGATTTGAAATTCCTCGTCAACTCCGATGCGTGTCAATCCGGAACAACTATCACATGTTGGGGCATTGGGTAAAGTGGTGAGGGATGAGGATGTGCTGTCTATCGTAATGAGGGCGAGACGTTCATCGTAGAATCTATCACCATATCCTAATGCTTTAGAGAAACAGGTGTATGCTACAAAAACTTGTTGGAAGTTCTTCCTATGATTTTTTATAAAAACAATCCTGACTAGTGATGAAGCAGATCCTTTTGCATCTTTTCCCCATTTGGATATCATATCGCTGCATCCTTTGGTGTAGGATCTTGGGAATTGCTTAATCAGTATTCTTTCAATTAATGAATCAAGCTCTTGAGGTGCCTGTTGAAGCGATTCAAAATAATTCTTGAGTTTTTGATGATCCTTGCCTTTAATTTGAATTTGTTCATGAGATTGAGGGAGATTTTGCCCTGCCATCGGCAAGGATAATAACAAGCAGGGTATAAATATAAAAATAACTTCGTGTAAATTCATTCTTTTTTGCATATTCGCTGAAGCTAATAATTAAAGATAATGATATAGAAAGAAGATAACTGTTTTAAAATTGATAAAAAAATTTCTTGGAATGGAATCCACCCCCAAGATGCATCGGGAAACAACTTGCCGTATGAAATAGATGTTATATTGAAATCAGCTTACGAGCATCCCGATGTTTCACCGCAATTCCTGCATTTATAACAAGAACCGCTTCGGACCATTATACTGCCGCAGGTATGGCAGGGAGGTGCATCGGCTTGTGCCTGAAAAACTTCCTGCTCAGCGCGCTCCCTTATGGGTGCCGTGAGAATCTTAACCTCACTCAACGAGGCAGTAACCGTTGGTTCACCGTTGTTCTCCATTGTTTTTGGCTGTTCATCTGCAGGAAGAAATTTTTTACTCAGCCATCTAAAAATATAATCGAGTATCGATTTAGCAATGGGGATGTCTTTATTTCCCGTGAAGCCGCTTGGCTCGAAACGCATATGAGTAAATTTCTCGGCAAGAACACGGAGAGGAACACCATATTGTAATGCCATTGAAACCGAGGTTGCGAATGCATCCATCAAACCGGAGATCGTTGAGCCTTCTTTAGACATCGTAATAAATATTTCACCTGCGGTATTATCTTCATATAATCCAACAGTGATGTAGCCCTCATGATTGGCGATCGAAAATTTGTGTGTGAGTGCTTGCCTCTCATCGGGCAACCTGCGTCGTATTGGTTTTTGTTTGACCTGGCCGGTAGATTGATCAAGACTGGTATTAAGGGGTTGTGTTCGTTTGCAGCCGTCACGATAGATGGCTATGGCTTTTAATCCGAGACGCCATGCCTGGATGTATGTGTTGACGATATCTTCAGATGTAACATCGTTGGGCATATTAACTGTCTTTGAAATAGCACCCGAAATAAATGGCTGTGTTGACGCCATCATCTTAACATGCCCCGTGTAATGGATCGAGCGATTTCCTTTCGCAGGTTTGAATGCACAATCAAATACTGATAGATGCTCTTCTTTGAGATGCGGGGCACTCTCAATCGTATCATTCTTGTTTATGAAAGCTATTATGTGCTCGATCTGTTCATCGATATATCCGATTTTTTTTAGTGCAAGCGGAACAGTTTGATTGATAATTTTTAATAAGCCGCCGCCACTCAGTTTTTTATATTTCACCAATGCGATATCCGGTTCCACGCCGGTTGTATCACAATCCATCATAAATCCGATCGTTCCAGTTGGTGCCAGAACGGTTGTTTGGGAATTTCTAAATCCGTATTCCCGTCCAATTGGGACCACGTCATCCCACACTTTGCGGGCGGCTGTAAGCAAATCACCTGGAACATATTTATCCGGTATTAGATCAGCCGCCAAGCCGTGCATTTTCATTACCTTCAACATCGGTTCACGGTTCTTTTTGTAACCCTTGAACGGTCCCATTTCTTTTGCAATGAAAGCCGATTGTTTGTACGCTTGCCCCGTCATCAGTGCAGTGATCGCAGCAGCGTAAGCGCGACCCTCGTCGCTGTCGTATGCAATCCCGCGAGCCATCAGCATTGCACCGATATTAGCATACCCCAATCCCAACGGGCGGTAATAGTGGCTGTTGTGTGAAATTTTTTGTGTTGGATAACTTGCATTATCGACTTCGATCTCTTGTGCTGTAATAGTAATATTGATTGCATGGCAAAAAGATTCAACATCGAACTCACCATCTTCAGATCGGAATTTCATCAGGTTAAGCGATGCGAGATTACATGCAGAATCATCAAGGAACATATACTCGCTGCACGGATTGGATGCATTGATTGGTGCGGAGTTCGAGCATGTATGCCATTTGTTTATAGTTGTGTGAAATTGCATTCCGGGATCACCGCATACCCAAGCCGCATCAGCCATCTGCTTCATTATGTCACGTGCTTTAAATGTATCCATCGGCTGATTACCGTGAACAGTTTTAGTTGTCCATTCCTTGTCGTCGATTACGGCACGCATGAAATCATCGGTAGCACGGATTGAATGATTAGCATTCTGATAGAAGACAGAATCGTAGGCACCACCCGGTATATTGAAGCCACCGTTATATCCTGCATCAATCAATGCCCAAGCTTTTTTCTCCTCATCAACTTTACATCGAACAAAATCTGAAATATCAGGATGATCAGCATTAAGTATTACCATCTTCGCTGCACGCCGAGTTTTACCTCCGGATTTGATCACACCCGCGAATGCATCGTAACCCTTCATAAATGAAACAGGACCGGATGCTGTTCCTCCGCTGGAGAGACCTTCCCGCGACGAACGAAGTGTCGACAGATTTGAGCCCGTACCCGAACCCCATTTGAAGAGTGTGCCCTCAGTTTTCGCAAGTTCGAGAATCGATTCCATCGTATCCTCAACTGAGTTTATAAAACAGGCAGAGCATTGAGGTTTCTCTTCGATACCGACATTGAACCAGACAGGACTATTGAATGCCATGTATTGATTTACAAGGAGATAAGTTAATTCAGCATAAAATATTTCCGCGTCTTCCTCAGTTGCAAAGTAACCATCTCTTTTTCCCCAATCGGTCATCGTCCGAGCGACACGATCGATAAGCTGCCGAATACTGGTTTCACGTTGCGGTGTACCGACTTTACCGTGGAAGTATTTTGACACAACAATATTTGTCGCTGTCATCGACCAAAGCTTAGGAACTTCCACATCCTTCTGTTCGAATATTGTTTCACCTTTTTCGTTTGTAATCGCAGCGGTTCTTAACTCCCACTCGATCATCTCAAATGGGTGAATATCGGGTTTTGTATAATATCGTCTAAATTTTAATCCACGTTTTGTTGGTACAATATCAACTCGTGTTGATTTTTTTGCTTGTGTTTCTTCAATACCTTCAAAAAGCGTTTCATTAAAATTTGCCATCTATTAATCTCCTTCATCAAAAAATATAAACTCACTCCGTCAAGGAAAATGTTATTTTTAACATAAAATCCTTGGACCTAATAATTTTTTAACAACCCATAACTTTCCACACTCATCCTCTTTTTTATAGATAATAGCGGATCACCGTGTGACGTCTGCCACGATACGAGGAAACGACAGTGGTTCAAAATATATACACTTGCAGGTAAGAAGTCAAGTAAAAAATTATTAAATTTTTAGGAGCAAATTATTTTTTATAATATTGATTATTTTTTTCTTGACACAATCTTGAAAATGGCATATTATAAAATTACATCTTCTTTGCAAATGAACATGAACTTCTTGATTTTAATAAAAATGGGCGTTATTTTGAGCAAGCATCCTAAGTAGACTTTGGAGAATAATATGCCGCCTATTGTAGAGTTTTCGACGATAACCGAGATGTTTGACAGAATAACATCGAGGTTTCTCGACTATCAACGTCCTATGCTGATGTACAAAGTAGAAGGAAAGTACCAGGGTATTTCTTTCCCGGAGATGAAAACTTTGGTAGAAAATTTTTCCCTTGGGCTTGCCGCTTTGGGTGTAAAACGTGGTGATAATATCGCGCTGATTTCTGAAAATCGTCCGGAATGGGTCATATCGGATATGAGTATGATGAAACTTGGTGCCGTAAATGTCTCGACCTATCCAACCTTAACTCCAAAGCAGATTGAATTTATTCTTAACGATGCGGCCGTGAAATTCGTGATCGTCTCAAATCAATTTCACCTCAGAAAGTTAATAAAGATTTTTAACGATGTACCAACGCTTAAAAAAATTGTCATTATCTCTGAAAAAGGGATTAGTGAAGATCCTCGGGTGATTTCATATTCATCTGTGATGAAAATGGGGAAAGAGTTCGATAGAATAAATCCGGGGTACCTTGAACAGGAAATGAAAAAAAATCATCCGGAAGATCTTATCACGCTAATCTATACATCAGGCACAACCGGAAATCCTAAAGGTGTTATGTTGTCGCATAGAAATCTTGTCAGCAACATCAAAGCGGCGACAGCTTGTATCCCATTTACACAGGAAGACACAATTCTTTCGTTTCTACCCCTATGCCACTCTTATGAACGTATGGCAGGATATTATTCTGCAATGTCGTGCGGAGCCACGATAGCATATGCGGAAAGCATCGATACGGTTCGCGAAAATCTTATTGAAGTTCAACCAACGGTCGTTACAACGGTGCCGCGTTTGTTCGAGCGGTTCTATAATCGCATTATGAAACAGATAAGCGAGGAGACAACTTTGAAACAAGGAATATTTAACTGGGCAATTGGTGTTGGAAAAACATATATGTGCGCGCGTAAAAATAAAGTTGTATCACCCTCACTATCGATACAGTACAAGATTGCTGATAAGTTGGTTTTTCAAAAAATTAGAGCACGAACCGGCAGACGGATAAAATTTTTTGTTTCGGGTGGAGCTGCTTTGGCATCTGAGCTGGGAGAATTTTTTGAAGCCGTTAGGATTATGATACTTGAGGGATATGGAATGACCGAATCTTCTCCAGTTATCAGTGTAAATCGACCTGATAACTACAAGTTTGGAACTGTCGGTATACCGATTCCGGGTGTTGAGGTCAGGATTGCAGACGATGGAGAGATATTGGTAAAAGGTCCCAACGTGATGAAAGGTTACTGGAACAACAAACAGGCAACCAATGAAGCAATCGACTCGGATGGCTGGCTGCATACTGGTGATATCGGTTTATTTGATGCAGATGGTTTTTTAAAAATTACAGATCGCAAAAAGCATTTATTCGTAAGCTCGGGTGGAAAGAATATCGCTCCACAACATATCGAAAATCTCTTCCTTCAAAGTAATTATATCGACCAGTTCGTTCTAATCGGGGATGGGAGGATGTTCCTTACAGGGCTTATTGTGCCTCAGTTCGATGAGCTTATAGAGTTTGCAAGCCAACGGGGAATAACATACAAAAATATTGAAGATTTAACCCAAAATCCCGAAATCAACAAACTGCTGCAGGAAGAGATGAATAAAATCCAGAAAGACCTTGCTAATTATGAACGGGTGAGAAAATTTACTATACTCACCCAGCCACTTACTATAGAAAATGACGAGCTTACTCCAACACTCAAAATTAAAAGGAAAGTCGTTGAAGAGAAATTTAAAAACCTTATCGAAGAAATGTACCATGGAGTGAATTAAAGAATTGCAGGTTGTATCAGTATGTTAAACAGCTTCATAAAGTTTCAATCATAAATTTTGGTTCATACATTGAAAAAGGTGATTCAACGGAACATTAGTCTGACACGTGCCTTGTCTAAACTTGGCTATACTTCTCGTGCCCAAGCAGAACAGATTATTCTTGCGGGGCGGGTTTGTATGAATGGCAAGATAGTGAAAAACCCTTCC
>CAYGZC010000133.1:0-18528 GCA_964354225.1 uncultured Chlorobiaceae bacterium
GACAGCTTGGGATATTTTGGCGGCAACATGTTGGCACACAAGATTAGTTCAGAATTGCCGAAAGCAAATGCAACACATACTATTGGATTTTTTGTAAGTGATTTACTTATTAGAAATGGGACTATCTCGATGTGGTCCGAAAATGCTTTATTTAAAGGAGCAACAGGCCGCAATGCTTATATTGCATTACTTTCCTTTTTAATTAATAGTGGTGTTGATTTGATAAAAGGGACAGAAGCGGGCAATGCTATTTATCGTAATCTTATCATGTCGGCCATTTCTATTCCGACAAATAGTGCAATAGATATGGTAATTCCTTCACAATATGCTTAATTTCATTTCTTTTCTTTTCTTTTCTGGAAATGCATTTCCAGAGGCACTATAAAATGGAATCACTAATATTATACACGGGCTTCAATATAGTTCTATCACGTGAATTTGAAGACGAAAATAAACCAAAAGGCGAGCCGATGTTATCTGGAATACCTATTTACGCGATTGGCGGAATGCTATATGAATCTTATTTTAAAAATAAAGACATTATTGGCCGGCCCGAAATTCAAGAATTAATTTTCAGGTTACTCTTCCAGACAACATGTAATGCTTTAATATATAAGCATAATACGCCTCTACTGATTGACGCTTTATTAGTTACGATGACTGCAGCAACTAATGCAGTATTGCCATAATTTTCTCAAATATATTTCCAGAGGCACTATAAAATGTACGAGAATTTACTTTTAATTGGCGGGGTTGTGATATTATATATTCTTGGCACACAGCCAGAAAAGGATAAGACGCCTTCTCGTAGCGATGTATCGCTACGAAGCAGTCCACTGTCCGCAAAACCTGTAAAGAAAAAAAAAGAAAAGAAACCTTGTATACCAACAACCGACAATACATCGATTTCTGGCAGTGCACCACTTCGTAGCGATACATCGCTACGAGAAGAAAAAGAGGATTAAATTATATAGTTTTTTTTTACTTCTTCAAGATAAAATGAAAGAAAAGATGATTTATATTGCCCTCGGCAGCTTGCTTCTCGTCTATGTTATTGTGAAGGCAACAAAGCCAGCTGCTATGAAAATAGAAAAGGAAAAAAGGAGATCTTATTGGCTCCCGGCCATTGGTGTTTTGGCCACTGCGGGAGTGGCTTTGTCATTTAAGAATGGCTTATGGGAAGTTCGTGCAAAAGAAGGTCTTGATCGAGAAAAGTTAAAACAAGTGATGCAAGATAATTGGACAGATATTAAAAAATTGCCAGGCATTGTCGTGGACGCTGTCCAATCTATTTTAAATGGAGCTCAAGCTATTTATCAAAAAGGCGTGCAATTTATGAAACCAGCTCCTCCGAGTGAATCGTCATCTGGAAAAGAGGAGGAAACTATATAATATTTTTGATATATATACTAGTAAAATTAGGTTCATTATTATTTTTAGCTAACTCTTCTAAAATGGCTTGCAATTGTTCTAATGGACTTTGTTCGCGTCCACTTGCAAGCAATTCGTGTAAGGCTTTTAAATATTGGAATTGGCGCATATTACGTTGGAGAAACATTGCAAGATTAGTTGCTTGCGGTCTAGTTAAAAGAGCGTTAGATACTCCTTCCAGAAAATGTTCAAAGATACGATATAATACAGAAATACTTTCTTCGTCCATTGCTTCAGAATTTAATACATCTGCCCATGAACTAAATTGAAAGATATCACTATCTATAAATTCAAGTATATGCCTTGGTGTTTGACTGCGCAATATACTGAGCCGCTCACGTTTTTTTTGAAATGCTGTTAAGATAATACGAATAGCATTTATTTCTGGATTTCGTAATGATGGATCATCACCTCGTAATGATGGATCATTACGAAGTCGTATAGTTTCACGAATGCCCGGCACATCTAATAAAGTCCTATGTCGTTGCTCAACAACCATATTTTCTGGCAGTGGCCCGATAAAAGGCTCGCGCGATAATAAGATCATACGGCCGTGTCCTTCTGTATTTAAGCGGCCTTCCTCATCTCTGAAAAAGATTCTTGTACCGCCATATATATGCACTATATTTTCAATAATAGTATTGCGATGTAATTGCAGATTTATATATAATTTTGGATCCTTCTGAATAAGATAATCGATATATGCCGTAACCACCGCAGGATAATTTTTAATCCACATTGGCCCTAATTGAATATCTTTTGCGCCAATACGATTTAAAACGATTTCAACTTGACGCAAATATGCCCGCAGCTTATTGATATCCTTTTTAGCCAATGCTTTGAAAAATGCGGCTTTCTCTCTTTTTAAAGAACCGGATAAATCTGTTACTATTTCGCCGGCATTTATAATAAAATGGATTAAATCGTTTTCACGCGGAGTTAAGTTTCTTGTTCTTCTGCGCAAAGTCATAATCTCTTCTGATTCATCTATTTCCATTTGTTGTAACGCATATCTTGCATGCATTCGCATTGCTAAATCAACAGTGCCTTCGCGGGCTAATCGTTCATATAATCCTTGTGTTGCCGGCGTCATTATAGCGCCACTATGTGCAATCTCTATAATGATCTCTTGAATAGAGCTGCTCTCTTCTTCATCTGAGTCAAATGTGATTTGATCTCGGCCAAAAACAATATCGCTTTCTTCTTCTTCTGTCTGGCTCGTTTCTTGTGGATCTCCAAACGGTATAACATCTTCTGTTTCTGCCATTGATCGGCCACTGCCTGAAACTCTTTCTCTATATGTACTTTCTTGGCGCGATGCCTCACTTCGTAGCGATGTATCGCTACGGCGAATAGGATTTATAAAAGGAGCAACATCTTCACGTGAAAATGAAATATACTGCCCGCTAACATCTAATCCCATTTCTGATTCTATAATTTCTTCTCGTAGCGATGTATCGCTACGAAATGGTGGTTCAACATATTCTGCGCCAAACATAGCTGAAGTCTCTGCAAGCTTTTCACCTTCTTCTAATTTGATTTCGCGATCTAATTGTATTATACCTGCTGAAGGATCTTTGCCGAAGAAAGAGATATATGGAAATTTGACTTCAGGCTTTTCTTCTTTTCGTGGTGATGTATCACCACGAGGTGGTGCACCGCTAGAAGGTGGTGGCTCAGTTGGATCATTTCGTGGTGATGTATCACCACGAGGTGGCGGTGTATTACCACGAGGCGGCTCAGTTGGATCATTTCTTCTTCTTCCCACTCTGCCGCCGCCAAAATTACGGCGTGCACGCATTCTGCCTAATGCATTATTAACCATTCGCCTGAAGTTTGGAAATAAAGCTAAAAATGCCGCTATAGTCACACCAGGCCTTTGCAAATAGCGAATAGCCTCTACTGCAGATTGCCTTAAATATACAAACCAATCTTTAAATTTAATCAATATAATGCCGCCCATATATACTTGATAAGAGCCTTTTGCAATCATCTGCGCAATATCAATCCAAGATGGCTCTTTCTTATTATAACTCAATATGCCATATACACAATACGCTCCTAAACTGGCTGCTGCCAATGATCCAATTAAGGCATTGGGCTTGCAGCATATTAATAGATTTTTTAAACTCATATCTTTTCAGAAGGGTTTAGAAATATATTATATGGATATTATCGTGTCATTTCTTATCGGGGCTTCCGCAGCGGGGTTATTTTACTATTATCAAGTTTCCACTCTTCAAAAATGATTAGAAATAAAATCTATTATTCTCTTCCGGCTAATAATGAACAGCAGCCAACTATTACCAATCTTTTCGCCGGCAATGTTGCGGAGACTTTTAAAACAGACGGATTACGGCAGCCCGCATATACTCCTATTTATTCCTTGCCCGCAAATAATGAACAGCTTATAACTGTACCGAATCTCTTTGCAGGCAATCGCTGCGAACATATGCCAATCAATTACCTAAAACGTACAGTAGTTTATACAGAAGTAAATAGCGCAGAGCCTATTGTCCACCCAGATGCTCAAATACCTGTATAAGCTCGCAAATTCCGCTGCCATTTAATCAGTTGTATCTCGTTCTAGTTTCGCCCAACTTTGTAGATTTTACAAAAAAACAACCGATTCACTTACTCCATTAAAAGCGGTATAAGCTCGGCGCGGTCTAAGCTAAAAAGCAATACGTTCATTTCCGAAAAGGTATATTCCAATTCCTCAAATGTAATGCTATATACATAAGCATTCTTTTTTTTTAATAACATCTTATATAGCTCGGCAAATAGCCGCTTGTATTTATAAAAGAAGCTGATCTTTTTGGGGCAAATATTTTCCATTTCTTATAAAAACTAAAAATATATATTATGAAATCCACTTTCAGCGAGCTTATTACTGATGAGAAAGAGAAAAGCCCATGGCGAGGCACTATCTTTAATATCACTATAAATACTCAAAAGTCATATAACTCAAAAGATCCTGCAGCTCTTGAAATGATGCCGGAATTAAAAGAACGCTTTACTCTTTTCCTAAAATCCTTCTTTGCGGAAAATCGATTAACAGCTTGTATGGTTGATCTAGGCCGCAATGGTAAAAAAACAGAAGATGGCGTGGCCGTAGAACCAGCTATTATCAAACAGATCTCAGCCCATACTCAAATAGAAGCTAATTTAGATAAACATATCCGCGGATCTACCGGAGCCCTGCATAGCCACACTATTATTAATGTAGTCCATTCTAGCAGACTTCGTATTAATATCCCTTTGATAAAACGCGTGGCCTCTAAATTCCTCGCCAAATACCTTATTAAAAAAAATGGAGAACCTGGCCTTGTATATGTATCGGCCACCGCACGTAATTCTGCATATAACTCTGAGAACTACGTAAAAGCTGGCGAATTAATTTAGCCATTTATATTTAATTTCCAGAAATACATTTCTGGAGGCTTCTGAAAAACATGCCAAAACTTACCAAAACCCAATTAACCATTTCCGCTGAAGAATACGAAAATCTCCGTTTAGAAAATGGAATTTATATTCTTGATCTTGTTCAAGTCGTATTAACCGAAGAGCAAAAAGAAGAAATTAAAAAGCGATTACGCGCAAATGAATCTAAGCCTGCTATTCTCAAAATTATGAATATACCTGAACGCGCTTTTAATTCATATATTACTTCTCAATTCAAAACGAGAAAACTTGCTGACGTTAAAAGCCAATTGTCTGCATAATTGATTTAACCATTTCTCTTTTTTTTGAAAAACAAAAAATAAATATGCAATGTATTTGTTGCCATGCGGAAATCGTCAGCACCTCACGTAATATACGCGGAGAATATATTATATTATCAGACTGTCTCTTTGAAGACATCTATTGCATGCATTGCTATAATAACCTGATACATATACCAAATCGCTGTAATATAATTTCACGCTTTTGCTGCTAAACTTCGGAAATTCATTTCCGAAAAAACTGATTCCCTTCGGAAATGTATTTCCGAAAAAACTGATTTAACTGTTTCTTGTTTTGCCCACTTCAAAAAACAAATGACAACTTGCTTTATCTGCACAAAACCAGCTTTTGAATTTACCAGATGTTTAGATGACTTTGAAAACTCTGCAACTGCTTGCATATCATGTCACAGTGCCTATGACACCGCATATTATACTGCTCATGATAAAGATGGCTTTCTCACTCCAGATCATCGTGAACCTGTCTTCGGCACTTATATAGACGAAGCTGATGGCACTCCTGAAACCCGCTATTTTCAAGAAGCCGATTTCGATAATGTAGACTTCGACGATGAGGAGTAATCACTTCTTCAATTCACTTATCTTCTTTTTAATCCCTGTTTTATTAATAGGAATTACTCCTCCTGGCAATGTATTGCCAGGAACTGGTGGATTCGGCACAAATGGCTCTACATAGAATTGCTTATCTGCTGCACTCCAGCATAAATAGCCATCTTGAAGCCACTCAACAGAATCATATATCTTATATTGATGGAATTGCAAAATACAATTATCACTGGCCGGAATTGGCGTAGATCCCAAAATCATATCATTACTCATTTTATAATATCTCGTTCTTTTTTAGAAGTCTCTGAAAATACATTTTCAGAAAAAAATATATGAAATTACAAACCATACTTATCCCAAGAAGTTGGAAATTAATGCCCGCAAAAGCATGGATAGTCCGCCATGGATATGCTCTCACTTTCCAAAATAAAGAAGTAGATATCACAACCGATTACTTTCATTTCCGACAAGCGCGGCCCTTTAAAAATAAGCGATATGCCATTAAGAAATTAAGCAACGGTATCCTCTTCGTCTTTCGGTTCTAACTTTTTCAGAAGCTCTTGATGCACATCGGTCCACCTTGATGATATTTCGAGAAAAGTACGTTCATCTCCTTCTAGCGGTACACCGCTAGAAATCTCTGTATTTTCAAAAACCCTGCGATCCGGCTTTATCAAAGTGAAAGCAATGATCTTCTTAATCTCAATTGTAGTATAAATATAACCAACGCTTTTATATTTATAATATACGGTTATCTTATCGTCCGATTTGCGGCACATAAAATACCCGAATGGCACCTTCCCCCATTTGCCCGAAATGGACTTCTCGTAATACTCTTCTTCTATAACTTGCCGAGAACAGACGTAATCAAATGCCATATTTTCAAGCTTAGAATATAATTCCATCAGATTACTGCTGCGATATAATATATCTCTTCCAGCTAATATCATTTATTTATTTTAAACAAGTTTAAAAAATCAATATAAAATAAATGAGGTGTCATACATGTCAAGCAAAATGTGAAAGACTCTGTTTTGACTGGATGGAATGCCAATCCTGTTATGATGCTGCATATGACGCAGAATACAAAAAAGATGAGAGCGTGATCCATTTTCCAGCATTTTGTGGTAATGTATTACTACAAGGTAGCGATATGCTGTTAGACGATTTTGCAGAACCAATTCGCGCAAAATAGCCGATTTTGCCATTTTTTTTTTGCCGTCGGTGCTTTAAAGCACTAGCCTTTTGATCACTGAAATTACGAGTTGATCTCGCTATAACCACACCTCTAGAGCCATTACGCCATGATTCTATAAAACCCCTTAGTGATGCATCACTAAGAAGAGATCCTTCTAGAAACACTGGTAGAATCGTTTTTGGAAAAACCTCCATTTATACTATATAACCCGAGGTTTTTCCAAAAGCCTTTTGAGGCCTGTTTTTAGAAGAATCTCTCGTATTTTTAGAACCATGGCGCAATGAGTCTGGAGGTGTAGTTATAATGAGATCATCTCGTAATTTCAGCGATCAAAAGGCCATCACATAAATGCAGGAAAACTGATTAAAAAAACTGATTTAGCAAAAAAAAATACCCACATCACATAAAAATTAATTTCGTCCACAAGATTTAAAAAACTCATTAAAATGCTCAAATTCGAAGAAGTTCTTACGATTTTGTTCACGAAACCAAAATTCATGCAATCTGTAAACAATGGATGGCTTGCGAAGATTTCGCAAACAGG
The DNA here is from genome assembly GCA_964354225.1 of uncultured Chlorobiaceae bacterium. Lineage (GTDB taxonomy): Bacteria > Bacteroidota > Ignavibacteria > UBA10030 > SZUA-254 > CAYGZC01. The sequence continues at coordinate 7,466 of CAYGZC010000133.1, forward strand.
ACCTCGCACTGTTCACTGTGAATATTTTAAAGGGGGAAAAAAAGGTTTAGATTTAAATAATTATATGGCTGCATGCATTTTTGTTCCTTTAAAATGCGAGATCGTGCCATCTAAACCTGTTTATAAAGTAATCCGCGGAAAGCTCGAATGCGTATATAAACCTGTTATATCGCAAATTGCCACTGCGTGCGAAATTACAGTAAATCGCGAAACTATAAAACCTGTTATATCGCAAATTGCATGTGAAACTATAAAACCAGTTACATGCATTCAAGCTCATACTGACCTTTTAGTGCCAAAACGAGCAAAAGTCATTTCACCAAAAAAAGCGACTGTAATTACAAAAGTAATGCAAAAGACAGAATCCATTACTATGGCAATAAAAACAGAAGAGGCTGGGCCAATATATACTGTCAGCATGATGGAGAATCGATTAAGTGAAAAGGCATCAGGCGAAGGGGTGGAAGGAATTGATTATCGGCTTGTGAAGAAAACGCGTCCTGCTACAGAAGAAGAATTAGCAGAACGCGAATTGAATAAATCATTAACCGGCGGTCATGTGAAAACGCATACTAATTATTACGAGAAAGTGCCGATCGCGAAAAATATTACTTTTATCCCAGCCGTCATAAAAGAGAAGTCAATTAAGCAATTCATGGAAACCACTGAGAAAGTGGAAAAACTTTGGCTTATGCCTGGTAAAATGCAAATGGCCAATTGTCCATATAAACCACAAAATATTGAATATGGTGAATTTGATCCAATTGAAAATACGGCCAAAAATGCATTAACTCTTATAGGATCTAAAAATAAATCATTTCCAGTTGCTTTTGGAGAGATGCAATTAGGCTCTTTAGCTAGAAGATGGTGTATGGCACAACCAAGTGATGTATTTGCAAATCATACAGACAAAGCTTATCATGAAGTGATAAATACCTCTTGCAACTTTTTTGTGGATATTGACAAAGCCATTTTTGAAAATAACAAAGAGAGAATAGATTATATAAACGGACTTGGCAATAATTTCGAAAGGCTTTTTAAATATTATTATGATGAGACGCCGTTTGTCGTAGAATATGCAAATGATTTAGAGTTTACTATGGTTATCAGCAAGTCTTCGAAAACAGAATCTTATCATATAATTTTTCAAGTCACATTAAACGGCAAAAGAATAGTATGTCCATCAGCTTCTTTCCAAAGACGTTTTTGGAGTTTTTACAAAAAGGCCTTTGAAGATAAATATATTGATTTGGAGGTATATCGTGTCAATGCACAATTGAGATATGCTGGAATTAAAGCAGGAGAGGATAGCTATTTATATCGCGAAAATAAGTTGGTGTCTATAGAGTTGAAATTGGCCGAGCTTGGATTAGCAAGAATATTCAAGACAGTACCCGAAGATTTTATCGTGACTTCCTTTGGGAGTGAATTACGTAGACCATCTTTTGAATTATCCCGAAAGAAAGTGAAATATTACTCCGAGTACGAACAATTACAAATGTTAAACTATATGGATCATTCCCAACTTCGTGAAATGAAAAGAGAAATATGGATATCTGCAGTATCTAATATCTTTCATTTCTTTCATACCTTAGCATATCCAAAACGAGTTCAATTAGTGCTTGATTTCTGCAGAGCAAGGGGTTATACAGCAGAAAAATATGATCAAGAGAATAAAGACATTTGTTTATATTGGCACAACGAAAAACGTAATTATCATTATGATTTAGAAGACATGAAAACGTTTTTTAAGCCAGCTATATTTGAAAGTGAAAAGATCAACATGCCTGAGGTTATTTATCCGGATGATTTTAGAGTCCTTTGTGTTCGCTCCGGAACGAATACAAAGAAGACCACTAACTTCATAAATAAATTCAGGGATGCAAAGGTCTTTTATATTTCATATAGATGCTCGCTTGCACGCGAAATTATTGACAATGCCGAATTCCAAGGTATTAAGATAGCGCACTATAAAGATGAAATAGATTTATCAAATCCTCCGCAACATTTAGTATGCCAATTAGAATCCGTTTACAAATTCGAGAATATTATAGGACATTATGATTATGTATTTTGCGACGAAAGCGAAGCCCTTATTGGGCAATTGGAACACTTTCATAATACCAATGCAAAGTGCTTTAATATATTACAAAGAATGATGACAAGAATCATGTTGGAAAAAAAAGTAGTATTTGTATCGGCTAATTTATCAGATGAGACACTCAATTTTATAAAATACTATGGCATTACAGATATAAAATATATTGAAAATACTAAATTAGATAAAGAAGGCTGGACTGCTCATATATATAAATCTGCATCGGTTTTTGAAGATAAGCTTTTGAAATTGGCTAGTGAAGGTAAAAAGCTTTGTATTGCAATGAATTCAAAGAAGACTGCATATGATATCTGCGATTCTTTGAATCCCAAATTTAATGAAGAATATATAAATGAATTAGAATCAAGATTAGAAAAGCAATTGACCGTTTATGGCAAAGTCCTTTTATTGTCGGCCAATACATTGCCTGTATCTCCGTCTGAATGGGATCAATATGATCACGTTATATATACTCCTTCTATTGAGGCTGGCGTTAATTTTGTAAAACCAGATCACTTTGATCATATCTGCGGATACTTTATAAGTACATCCAGTTCATATGCAGCTTGTTATCAACAACTATTTCGTTGCCGTAATCCGAAAAGTAAAGAGATGCATATTTATGTAGAACGCGGGCAATTCTTAGAATCACAAGACTATTTTTCTGAACGCTCCGCGCAAATAGAAATGAAGTTAAAATTTCAAGATCAATTCAAGAAATCCGTCTATGACCCTACTGCAGAGAAATATAGCGATCCATTGTCAAAGGCCATGACAATGCATAAGCTATTACTTCAACACAGTAGATATAGCTTCGGACTTCTTTTTCAAAAAGAATTGCGTAAATGCGGAATCCATACAATGTCTGTTGAAGGCTCATTGCCTGTTATTGAAAGAGATTCGAGAAAGTACTTTCAATTTATCGTTAGCAATTTAACAAGAGATGTGCAATCAGTCAGCGATATCAAATCAGCTTTGAAAGAATTGGAAATAGATTATGATGATATTCACCTCTTTGAGAAATCCAAGCTCTTTTTAGTATTAGATCGGCTCGTAACATATTATAAGATTCAAAATAAAGTAATTATTCATTCCAATACAGAAGCCTTGATTTACGAATTTAAAAAGAGATTTAATAATAAGCCTATATGTAGTTCTTCTTTTCGCTCTTGGGTCGGCGAAAGATGGGACCGTTTTGGAATCCGCACATGCAATAAAGAGACCTTTTTGAAAAAGAAAGATGGCTATATGCATATGACTTTTAATTCATTTCTTCGCCGCGGTTTTTATGAAATACGTGAAGGACGCTTATTAAGATGTGATGCAGAGCTTATTGAACTTATCGAGACCGTCAAAAAAAACCACACAAAGCGCTTATCGGGATTTAATGGATTCAGCCGATTTAATATCAAAAAAATAAAAGCCAATAACCTTGAATCTGCAAATGATATAAAAGAACTTGAAAAATTGGCCGGTATAACAGAACAAGAATATGATGATCCATATTAAACAAAGCTAATATCAACGCTATATGGGCATCCAGTGAAGCTAAAATCTGCCGGATTTGTTCCGGTAATTGTGTGAGTTATATTATTCAACCCATTTAACAGAAGCACGCCTGTATTAATCAAATTCTGATAATTCAAAATCCTCTTTTGGGAAAACATATAATAACCATCCTTTTGCCCGTTCCCGCATTTCACAGGGATGGTCATAACTATATTACCATTTAATAAAACGCTAATATCCGCAGATCGCACATTGTTAATTGAAATCCAATGTGAACGAACGTCAATACAAACATCCTTTCCAAATCCGAAGTATTCCCAACTTAATGTTGGTGGCGCACCGATTCCACTAAAGTAAAACGAAGGCGCATAAGTTGGCTTATAATAGTTTTGCGTATTAGTAATCAAGCTGGCCGTATTCAATATAGTAACTATTTTATCATTTGCCGAGAAGTCTTTCACAGCCCATTTAAAGAATTGCGATGAACCCCCGCCAATCGCAGATTCGAAAGATAATACGATTGCCCCGAAAGAACTTGCTGGCCTATAAATGCTTAAATTAACCAGATTCTTGAAGAATGCCGAGGCAGGGTTATTTCCGCTACAGCTCAATGGTTTTATTAATAAACGGGTATTCAAAGCGATGGATTCTAAATACGATTTATTAACTTGAAAAGTCCACTTGCCCGAAAACGATTCTAAAGTGGCCGTGGTATTTGCTTCATATAACTCCACATCGAATTGCCAATTTTGCGATCCTAAATTCACTAAGTCACTTCTATAAAAATCAACTGTATAACCCGCTGATCCTGAAAGAGTGATTTGCCCTTTTTGCGAGTTCTTATTATATGGTGCAATAATACCACGTGATGATACACTGTCGAATGATAAAATCATATTATCTCGGCCTGCTAGCGAGGTATTGCTGTAATTATAAGAAATGTTATTAGCAAAACTTAAATTGCATCCTTGCAAGACCAATCTATTATTGACCGAGCCGGGCGTTAATCCTGTTATAACCCTATCCACGGTTGTAAATTGGCCATCTGAATTATATATATTCGTGGAGGGACTGACTGAAGGAACGTATTTTATAACTTGCCCGGTATTTAAAAGCCCGAGCGTATATATAGGGGTATCTACGGCGACATTCGTGGCTTGAATAATACTATTAATTTGTAAATTAGTAGCATTTAAACTCGAGGGGGAAATAGCATTATTCATGCTGATCGTTATAGTATTGGGCTGCGATGATGCCGCTAAATTGCCATCTGTTAATATACTTTTAAATTCCACATTGTTGGATAGAATCTGTTTATATAAACCGAGGCCTGATCCTATATTTGAAAATGTATATGGAATTCCTGCCGTGCTTTTTATAACTTGATTTGACGCATTCAAAGCCAGCGTATAGACTTCTGTGCCGGTGCTAAGATTTGGCAAAGCCAAAGTGGAAGCATTAACTGATAAATTTGCATTGGATAAAACGGTTGGATTTATAGAAGTATTCAATTGCAGCGTAAGATCATCCGTGCCTGGCAATATATTGATATTCGCGTCTGATTTCAAACTATATAAGTTCCATGTATTATTCACACGGTTTTTAATAAAAGAAGTTCCTGTCCCAACACTTTGGATATTATATGGAGAAGTAGCCATCAATTTGCCATTGTTATTCAAACAGCAAAGTGACAAGGGGCTGGCCAGATCGTTTAATGACCAATACCATTCGGCCGTAAGCCCATCAATGCTCATAATAGATTGATCACCGCTACCAATTCGCATATTTTTATCAACCCCGTTTGGCAGCATTATATCCATATAGTAATCGCCCGCAGCCATTTTAATATAACCACCGCCCGAAAGATTAATACGATCTATATTTGATATAGTACTTTTTAGAGATACACTGCAGGTATCTACAGATTGTGCCGTATCGATATTGGTTGAGCCTTTTAATGATCGCAGCTTGGCAATAGAAGCCACTGTTTCTTTAAAGATTTGGGCGCCATCTCCCACATTTTGAACAGCTTCTATATCCGTATCTCCCAAAGTAACATATTCAAACTGGCCATTATTATAGGCCAGCACATCGCCGTTAATAGGACTGCCCGAAATCGGAAATCCATCTAAATCGGAAACACTTGCAATAGATTGTGAGTTCATTTATTTTATGGCTCATATAAAAAGCAAATGGGAATATATACTTTTATAAAACTTGCGTCCAACTTATGGACATATAAACAAATGATGATATGGCTCTTTGCTCATCGCCATAAGTTCTACGGCATATTTCATGATCTTCTTAAATATACAATGCGGCTTTATAATCGCGCAACGGTTAAACACTTTATTGAGTACAAACGCGAGTATGTATTTTAGTCTTCATATGAAGACATCCAGAAGGTGTGGGATTTGCAAAAAAATATGCGTTGTTTTTTTTAATATGCGCGAAGAGTTTCAACGATAGCATTGAAATTCAATAATGATGTCCAAGCCGTTCAAATCTACCACGTTATTTTCGGCATCTAATACCGTAATATCAAATGAAGTCATATCGGTTCCATATGGATATACAGTTTCAAGTTGGTTCTCCTGAACAATCCAGTTAAATGGATTAACTTCGACCGGCACTGATTGAAAGATGGCAGACCGTTTTGTATTGAAAAAGCTCGGATGATTTGTCAGTTGGGTACTTTGTAAGTATAAATTCGATGTCGCGCTGAAGTTTAATACGCCGCTTTCTTTCGTTAAAACGGGCCCGAAGTTCTGCAAGCCGAATACTTTCGATAATGAATATGCATGCGGAACATCAGCAATTGTAAAATCAAATGTGAAAACGGCTGCAGATGAAAACGTATAAGTGTTCTGCACGGTATTATAAAGGATATTAATTGGCACTGCGAGCGATGGAATCACATTACTGTCCCACCATGATTTGAAGGTTTGAGGGCTATAATTACCAGCTGGAATGTTAAAAAGATCGCCATTTATATCCAACTGTTGCGCTCTGATATTATAATAGCTAAAAGGGATCGATACTTTGTTAACACGATACGCTGCGATTTGCTCTACAGGCGTTTGAAATTGGTATGTAAATGATGAAGAATTACCGCGGACCCGATCCTTTCCGTTTACAATTAATAACATTGAACTTAACATTTTAGATACTTTTCGAAATGTTTATGGGATTAATATATTTTATCGAAATACTTTTCGGAGATATCTAAAAAACAAATGTCTATTATTCCACAAGATTTAAGCTTTATGCCGGTTCAAAAATATGCAGGCATCACTGCATCAGTAAATTCGTATATTGCCGCTCAACCGACCGGAGGATATAAATATCCTGATCAATGTCAAATAACGCTTCCGCTCGAAGCCGTTTTGTTGGACAAATCGAGTATTCAATTTTCTTTGCGTGGGATTACGAACGGCGGAGTGGGAACATACTGGCGATTCCCGCAAGATGTAAGATCCATTTTCCGCAGAATTACAATTGCTGCCGGATCCAAAATCATTTCCGACATTCAAAATCAAAACGTGCTTTACGGGATTTTAAATGATACTAAAGATTCATTATGGTCAACCACATCGGCCGTTATTACATCGGGCTTCGGTAGTGATGTACAACGTAATACTTGGTGGTCCGATACTCAAAAAGTATATTCCGTCCAATTATACGATCTTGACAATCAATTCTGGAATAAGTTGCTTTTATTGAATAAATGGGGAACTCAATTGCAATTCACATTTTATCTTGAAGACCCTCTCAATATTATAGAAACAGATTCAATCACTACGCCCTCTTATGAATTAAATGGAGTTGAATTTCATTTGAGATCACTCGTGCCAAGTGAAGCTCTTAATAACTTATATAACAGCACAGTTCCAAAAGGTATTCAATACGGATTCGTCGATTTTCAAAATATTTCAGATAGCTCCTTGCTTTTGGCCGGAACTCGTAATTTTTCAAAAATATTGCCATTCAGATTTCAAAATCTTTTGGGCGTGGTTGGCGTTATGAGAACACAATCTACTTTACAAAACCTCGCGACAAATAATAGATTAACAACATATAATAACAACGGCATGAGCGAGCTATATTTAACAATCGGATCGCAAAGACAACCTATTGACCCTCGTACAAGTCCAGCAGATATGTATCAAATGTTTTGTCAGTTATTCGGCCTTTCCACCAGATTACCTCTTGCAATTGCGCAAAATTATGATACCTCTAATTTCGTCTTTTGCGTTAATCTTGCTAAATTCTCAGATGAATTTGGGGACCCTTATACATCCATCGGCGGGGTAAACACCGCAATTTCTAGCAGTGTAGTACTTACGGGGGCATTTAATGCGCCTTTGGCTGCAAACCAAGTTTTGGACGTTTTTGCAATTTATGAATCTGTCCTCACTTGTAATCAAAATGGATCCGTTACTATTGATTATTAGATGCGCATTTAGGTATAATTTATGCCAAAATGTTGAGCTCTGCAATTACTTCAAATTCGAGATGAACTCACTAAAATCACTGCCAAATGGCCTATAAAAAAAAAAGGTCCGGTTATATAGTATAAATCGAGGTTTTTTTTTTACTCCCCAAAATACCTCTGAATTAGCGAGATGATCTCATTATAACTCTGCCTCTAAACCCATTACGCCATGATTCTATAAAAACCCTTAGTGATGCATCACTAAGAAGAGATTCTTCTAGAAACAGGTGTAGAATCGTTTTTGGAAAACCCTCGGGTTATATAGTATAAAAGGAGGTTTTTCCAAAAGCCTTTCGAGGCCTGTTTTTAGGCACTTTAAAATTTTCGAGATTTTGAGCATAGCCGAATTAGGGCATGCTCACTTGTGGCTTAATTTGTAAAGGGAATAGCTTTTTGGAGGCACTATAAAATGAACGCGTTATATACCTTTATAAAAAAAATGAGTCATGTGATGATCCTACTGATCTTAATATTGTTGCCCGGCATTCCACCCTTTTAGACCCGCACGATGCCAGCCTTGTACCGTTGCAATTTATCCTTCTCATATGGCAGGCAAACGAGTGCATTATAATCTTGACATACAAATGCATGTAATAGATAAGCGAGCCGCTCTATATCGTTTTTTTTCAAATGAACGTATTTCTCGCAAAGCATATCGCTGACGACTTGTTGTGAAAGGAATTCTCTTTCATTTCGAGAGCCGCAGAATAGAAGTAGAAAGACCATTGTATTAGTACGCATGGCAGTGGATAACATACAGATCTTTTGACAAGAATATATGCAGGACTGCATTCTATGCCGGCCAGTCATAAATAAGGTATTGACTTCATCTTGGTACTTACTCTTTCCATCTAATATATCGTCAAATATAAAAAGGGTTTTAAAGTGCTTCCCTTTTGATGCGCATTCATCGTATTTTTTGGAAATGCTTTGAATCACTTCAGAGTTATATTCAGAAAAAAGTAATTTAGAATTAAGCAGCTTTGCATAATGGCCATTTACCAAGGTTTTAGAAAACACGACAACAAAGTCAAAATGCTTTAGCAACTTTACCTCGGGCGATTTTAAAAGATATGAAAGCGTATTTGTCTTACCAGCACGCGTATTACCGGAAATGACCATATTAAAGCCGCCGAATCGTTTCAGTTCTTTTTTGAAGTATTCTTTTGGATTCCACGTGTTGAGTTCATTTGATATTTTTTGATAGTCCATAATGTATTTTTTGAGCATCACGAAAAAGTGTGTAATTATTTTATTGTACGGTTTTTAATTTCCAGAAATACATTTCTGGATGCTCTTGAAAATGGAAACACAAGAAAGCATTGAGCAGCAAATTGACTTTTTACTCGAAAAAGAAAAAGAGGAAATTGTGGAAGAGATTTTAGAAAAGAATAAGCCGATTGTAAATGAAACGGTAAAAAAGGACAAAGAGGCCAAAAAGACTAAAACGGATTTAATTATTGAATTTATGGATCTGCAAGAGAAGGGCGGCAAAATACTTTATAAAGAGCATCAGTTAAAGCGTCAAACTAAACAAGAGATTTTGAAGCACTTGGCGGAATACGCGAATGACGTTTTAATTAATAAGGAGCCGAGTTCAGTTCAATCTTCTGAATCGCATATTGGAGATCCGGCGAAGGTCGAATCCACGCCTGCGGTTCAAAATGGAGCGTTAGATCCTAATCAGATGAACATGATCGCAGAAGGCTTATTTAATATGAATCTTGCTTTGGTAAGTACACTTGAAACGAGTTCTGTATATTTTAAAGATAAGACAGGCGATATCGCATTACTTGCAAATTGGTCTGAAAAAGTGGTCAATAAGAGACAGCAATTTATGGAAGTCTTTAAACAGATTTATGCAAAGCACAGACTTGAGATGGACAAGTATATGAGTCCAGTCGTATTATATGGTGTTTTAATGACCCAAAGTGCGGCCGAGGCAGTATATAGCAATGTACAGGAAAAAAAAAAGAGATCAGAGACAAAGTAAAAAAATATAAATTCTGGTATATATTTACGATAAGCATTTCGGTACTGATAAATATAACAGCAGTTATAACGAATATATATTTTTAATCAAATTGTATATATTGATTTTTTGGCTTACGTTGAAGCAGATATCCTGCCGTAAAAAGGCCAGCCGCAACGCCCACTTTGGAAGTATCTTTTAAAACAGACGAAGTGGGCGATGCACCTGAATTCTGCTTATCTAATTCAATGCCAGATTTATCGGGCCGCTTTTGTGATTCGACGTCCTCTGTTCGTAGCGATGCATCGCTACGAGGTGGCGTACTGCCAGTCATCGTAGGATGATAAGCTGTATATTCATTATCTGTATTATAGTAATAGAGATATAAGGCGACTCCACCGATTAGCGCTATAGGAAGATATCTTTTCATTTTTTTAGTAGCCTTTGGAAATGTATTTCCAGAAATGAAATATATAACCTAATTGAATTCGTATGAAGATTTATATTTTCTCTTGTGATATGCACTATACATACTGCCAGCGACATTTAAAGCGGCAATACCTGCAATTCCAGCAGCCGCGACTTGTCCGACGGGTCCAAAGTCCTTTTCGTGGGGCATATCTCCTTCCGGCACAGGTTCTTCTGTTTTCTCTTCGAGCCGAACGGTTATAGGTTTATCGTACATGAGAACCACTTGTTCTTTAGGAATTGTAAATATAGCGACGACGGCCAACATACCGAAAATCGTAATGATGTATTCTTTCATATTTATTTTTTGGAATATATTTTAAGATACTTTAAAAATAATGGATACGTTAATTAACTACGGAATAACACATTCAGCTATTGACAGCTTGGGATATTTTGGCGGCAACATGTTGGCACACAAGATTAGTTCAGAATTGCCGAAAGCAAATGCAACACATACTATTGGATTTTTTGTAAGTGATTTACTTATTAGAAATGGGACTATCTCGATGTGGTCCGAA
>CAYGZC010000134.1:0-13581 GCA_964354225.1 uncultured Chlorobiaceae bacterium
GTAATCTTCATCAACATTCGGCTCCCCATGATCGGGAATGCCGTTATTCTCTGTGTATACATCGGGATCTTTTTTGAAAGGTAACGTCCCTTCGGGAGTTGGATGACATTTATCCTTTTTGGCAGGATCAAAATTATCACCGGCTGGATCGGGATTCGCTACGAGATCATACGGCTTGCCGTCACAGGTCACTTCATATGGATCGGCAAGTCCATCCGATCCAATATCGTCAGTTGTCGGGTTCCAATCACCGTCATTGTCATTACCGTCCAATTCGTCTTCGTCAATTTTTCCATCGCGGTCATCATCGCAGCCCCTGAAATTTGGCTCACCTATGGCATTTACTGATGTCCTCCAGAATTTGTCGCGCAGTGGATGCCTTTGTTCCGGCTGAAATTCTTTACGGGCGGAAGAGGGATTATAACCTTCGGTTACTCTGATTCCACCATCAATGATACCCCCGATCACTGGACCTCCACCATACATATGCTCTACTCCTGAGCCGGTAGGATATTCCATGCCAAAACCATCAGGTACTACTGCCGCATCTCCATCCCACGCTTCTAATCCCATACACATCTGGTTGCTCAACCAAACACGCATGTTGAAACCCTGTTTAACACGCTCGGCAAAATTAAATGTTACCTTTGATAATCTGTCCGTTTTATGTTTCTTCGTTTCAGATTGTGCTAAGGTAACAACTCCAAATATTATAATCGAAAATATGATCCATCTTTTCATATAAGTATATCTCCTGTAAGTCTTCAGAGCCTTTTGGACAATTCGTGCCTTAAATTTAGAGATAGTTTTTTATATAATCAAGTTATTGGTTGTTGATGTTTATAGTTTATTAGGCGTTAGGTTTTGTATCCTGCTTAAATGTAACATTTTCCATTTCAGTTATTCCCGCCGATTTTCAATCCGTTTTTTCCTATCAAAGTAGGCATCCGCCGGTGTCACCTTGTTGAGTGATTCATGGTATCGTTCGTTGTTGTAGTAATAGTACAAATATTTGGATGGTCTAACGCCGATGCGGCTTGAGCCTCGTGTCTTCGGCTTTGGAAACATTACTCATACCACCCTCACCTAATTTTTCCAGTATCTTGTAGTGCGATATAATCTGCCCAATCATAAAATTATCCGAGTATTAATCTTCTGTTTACCTTCTTCGATCAACCAACGATCAAATTCATCTTTCCCTTGAAATAATGGATTTTCTTTATCCCATGTCCATTGTTCTGGATTCGTTCTTATGTATTCACGGATCTTATACAATGATCTTTCGTTACGGATGATATGGTCATAGTATCCGTGCTGCCATTGAAAATCGGTGTTTCCGTTTTGACGGCACATTGTTGTCACCGCCGCTTTGTATGTGCGGATAATTACACCAAGAGAATGACTTTTAGGTGATATCTTAGAAAAATATTCCTCCGTAGGGATGTTCAATTGAACATCCCTACAATCCGGTTCATTTAAAATAATGATACCATGTACATGATTTGGTATCACAACAAATTCATCTAATAAAATATTTGAAAAATGCTTAGGCAATCCATTTCAACACCGCTCAGCGATTTCCCCAACACCATTATAATGCATCTTCCCATCGATGGTCTTGCCGAATAAATGTATTCGATCCTTCGCACAGATTGTAACAAAATATGGGCTCTCTAATGAATTTACCCCATGAGATAATTTTTTATTCTATTTTTGATATAACGTTTTCCCCATGATGTCTTCAGATATTTTTCTCTGTTTGTGGCATCAATTCAATTAAGACATCCTTCCCAATAAATTAACTTTAATGGACGACGATTTCTTGTAGATGAAACTCTACCATTGTTGTGTTCAGCTACTCTTTATTGAATGTTGTGCGTAAAACCTACATAGAACATATGATCTTTTTCTGATCGAAGAACATATACATAATAGAAAATATTTGATCGATTATTACTCATATGACTATCTCATGGGGTAAATCATATTCCTTTAATCGAAGAGGTTTTCTCTTTTTGATAATTGGTTTTTCGGATTCAACAATGTTGTGCAATATTGTTCGGGCAATCATAACCTACTTAAACAAATTCTCAATCACACCTAACTTTTGAGTATAATCGGTAGTTTTGTAAACCATTTCCTTACCATCGGCCGTGGTACGCAAACCGAAGTTGGTAGTGTCAATTCCCTGAATGTTCACATTCAACTTCTCCGTCTTCCAGTCGTGGAAAGAGATCCGGAAGATATCAAGTCCCCTTTGATGGTACAGAGCATCATAATTGATGTGTGTCCCTCTCACCGAAAGCCTAACCGCACTTTTGGGGCCAATTCCGTCCCAGTCTTCAACCCTACACACACTTGTTGGATCTCGGGCAAGAAACGCTCTCCAAGTATTGATGCTGAACTGAACATACCGTCCATTGTTAATTGTTCTGGCATTAGTCGAATCTTCTGAGAAAGGTTTTGCTGCTCGCCCATCCAGATACGCCTGCCATGTCTTGATCCCATAGGACATTTCGAGTGTCACCGAATCTGCCCAGGTCTGATTGGTCCCATAGAACACATACCGCGGAACGTCCATTATATGAGGATTAATAACATAGACCTTGAAGGAATCAAGCGGTTCGTATTTCCCGCGGGCGTAGTATGAGATCATCTTCCCATCGGGAGACCATCGGGGTTTCCAGCAAGAAATTTCTCCTGAAGTTATTTGACGGAGATTTGTTCCATCTCTATTCATCACAAATAAATGGCGTGTTAATGTGCCTGTTATGTAGGTACCAACGGCGATGTATTTCCCATTAGGAGAAATATCTGGGTATTCAAACCAATATTCTCCCGATATCACCTCTTCACGTTTCCCCGATCCATCAAGACTTGCCAGCCAGAGATGCCCAATAGTTTTGTTTTGCCAAAAAGTGAGGATTTTCCCATCCCTTGAAATTGAGGGACCATCTGCTACTCCCATGCCCTTCGTAATCTGGATAGGTATCCCTCCAGTGGCAGAGATCATCCAAAGGTTCATTTCATCGCCAGTAACAGACGAATATATAAGCTGATTGTTGCTCGTCCAGTAGATCTCATTTTTATGTGTTGTGTCCGATATAACTGGTCTTTCTTTGTGGTTTTGAAGATCATGGACAACAATTTCACAATGTCTGCTTTGGAGCTTTCTTACCCAGGTAACTGATTGACCATCCGGTGACCATGCGAAAGAGAGAATCGTATAATAGTCCTTTGAGACAACGGAGTCCGTGAATTCCAGGCGAGGTTTTGAACCATCAGGATTCATTGTCCAGAATTCCCCGTTTCCACTTTTACTTTGTGCAGAGGCAGAAAATTTTGGATTAAGTATATAACCAATCCGTTTTCCGTCGGGAGACCATTTTGGTGTCATTCCAATACCGATTTTTTTACTCGTACCTCCAAGGAATTGTACGACACATATCTCGTTACCAGGATATCGCCAGTAAACAATGTAATTTCCATCAGGTGATATGTTCGGAGTTCCAGCATCAGCACTTGAATCGTGTGTTAATTGTCGTACTTCGCCACCTGTACTCGTTACAGCATAGAGGTCACATTTCTTATTCTTGTCTTCAGCACCGAATACCGCCCATTTACCATCCGGTGAGAGTCCCGGGAAAGAAATATGTTGAAATGGGATCTGCAGCCATCGAGAGGTAAAGTTGGGATTGATTTCTACATCCTTCTTAAAAAGATACAGATAACCTACTACACAGAGTATAACAAGTGCACATGCAGTAACAATGATTTTGTTTCTTCGTGAAGATAGCTTTTTCTTTTCACCACTCACCGGTGGGAATCCAGTTCTTGAAGTATCTTTCTTCAACCTCCTCAGATCAGTCAGCAGATCCCCGGCGCTCTGATATCTCTCCGCAGGATCTTTTTCCAGTGCCCACCGGAGGATATGCATAAGTTCCGGCGATACATCCTTCTCGATTGGTTGTGACTGCTCATTGACAACAGAGTACAATATCGCCGCCTCATGCTCTCCACGAAACGGCAGCTTCCCTGTAACCATTTCATATAACACCACGCCCAACGACCAGAGGTCGGTTCGGCGATCTATTGTATCTCCTTGTGCTTGTTCAGGCGACATGTACGAAGCAGTGCCGACTGTTGTTCCTGTCTTTGTAATCTTGCTCAGACCTTTCTTTCGTGCCAGTCCAAAGTCCAGGATTCTCACCTGACCCTTATCGGAAACAATGATATTACTGCTCTTTATATCCCGATGCACAATACCTTTTTCGTGTGCGGCTTGGAGTCCTTCTGCTATTTGAATAGCAATCCACATTGCTTCAGTTACATCGAGATGTCCTTTTTCGATCTTTTTACTTATGGATATCCCTTCATAGTAACCCATAGCAATGAACATTTGACCGTCGGGTGTTTCGTCCACTTCATAGATGGTACAGATATTTGGGTGGTCAAGGGCAGAAGCAGCTTTGGCTTCATGGATGAAGCGATTGCGCTCCTCATCTGACTGAGAGATATCGCGTGGCAAGAATTTTAGCGCAACATCACGATCAAGCTTCGTGTCATGGGCTTTGTATACCACACCCATGCCCCCTTCTCCAAGTTTCTCGATTATCTTATAATGAGATATCATCTGCCCAATCATACAATTCCTTTCATGTCGCTCCCGCCAACAGAGGGCGGGATTCTGAAAACCGCAGCCACTCGTTGAGAATCACTCGTGGGCGGTTTTCGAACTTCGCCAAGCTTCTCAACAATTTTATAATGTGATATTGTCGGGCCGATCATATGTAATTTCTCCTCTCAAGAGTCCCGCTAAAAAAAACAGCGGGATTCTTAAATTTCCAACCCCTCGTGGCGGAGCTATCCCTTCGGGACTGAACGCGCTACTGGGAAAATTGAGAATTTGTGCGATCATTTGAAATGAATTTCGATTCGCCTCGTTCTCAACACTATTTTATTTCGGCAATGGTATCACTTCATCTGCGCTTGATAATCGGCTATTGCCTGTTTAACAGTAGGGGAAATTTTAAATATCATTGTAAGCTGTGTAATTTTTAAAAGTTCCTCAACAGATGGTCCAATACCTGTCAGCCGTAGGTCGCCGCCTGCCCGGCGCACAGATGTGAATGCACACACTAATGCACCAAGGCCGCAGCTATTTATATGTTTCACACCGGCAAGATCGATGACAAGTTTGGTTTTACCCCGATCTACAAGTTTATGCACTTGATCTCGCAACTTACCTTGTTCCCCTTCGCTTAGAAAGTCCCCTTCTAAGCTTATAACACTTAAGCCGCTATCATGCTTAACTTTAAATTGCATATACCCTCCATTTAATGAATAAATGTTGCTAAAAGTTACGCAATATTAAGAGAAGTGTCAAGTTTATAAATAGAAATGAATGCCTCAATAAAAAGTTTCAAAACAGTAATCCTCAAATATTGTGTAATCCACTATTTTTCCAACAAATATAGCTGCCAAAGACTACGACTGCTTCTGTGCAAAATTGGAGCTATTGCCAGTTTACCTGTTTTACCAATGCTGTTTTCCAGGTATCTTAGCTCTGTGAGCTTTTCTTTAATTTCAGAGTCAACGGGGACATCAAAACCCGATTCTCGCATTATCAACATTCCTTTTGCCCGCATTCCAAGTTCGGTGTGTAAACGAATTAGGCAAAGCATATCACCAATGATCTGGGGAGAAAAATGTGATCTGAGCGAATGAAGATATGTTCCAATTTTTGAGTCGGTAAATTTTCCATCCATAATTAATTCCAGCACTTCAAGATCAGAATCCAAACCCATGCCGAGCCATCTTCTCGTGGAATCTTCACTCCGCTTAAAAACGATAAGCATCAACAAAGGAAGCACAATTACCAAAAGAACTGTTGAAACAACCGGGGACAAAATGAAATGATTAAACAGCGAGTGAAAAACTATTGCAATTAATAAACCGGGGAAAAATATTTTTACATTGTTTGATTGATAAAGATCGAATAAGTTCCTCGAGATTATACCAAAGAGTGCGGTCGTTCCACAGTGCATCATTGCAGTTCCAAACCCCCGAATGAGCCAGAGAAGCAGATTGCTTTCGTGTAGGCTGTACAAGTAAAATAAATTTTCCGTGAACGCAAACCCAGCGCCAAGCGCAAGACCGTAAAGCGCGGCATCGACCATGAAACCAACCTTTTTAGATTTTATGAGATAAACTATATAGAGAGCTTTTAGGGATTCTTCTACTACGGGTGCTATATACCCTGAATAAAATATTGAGCTTAAATCCAAAAAGTTGATGAATACCGTATTAACAAGGAGAGCTGCCAGCGCAACGATGCATCCCACCACAATTGTAAGCAACACCATTTGCATCTTGATGAGTTTGTAACTATCCAGGAAATAGAGGGCTGCAAGAAAAATAAAAACCGGGAGTAAGCTGACAACGATCTGGGACACAAATTATTTTCTATAATATTTTTAAAGAAACCATGAATTCCTTTGTAGGTTTTTGTTTCTTCTCACACGCAAGAGCATACCCCAGTGAAAATGTCGATTCAAGCCGCGATAGTAACACAATCTTAAAATCAACTTGAGCGCCAGCATTGAAGAATATCTGTCTATTATCCCTATCCTCGACATTCGTGACAATGCCTGACGAAAAAAGATTCAGATGTGCCCAGTTGCAGTATAGGTTCATGAATCCAAACCTCTTAAAACGTAGGGGAGGAAGTGTCCATTCGAGCATCAGCTTCCCAAAGTTTGTTCCACCAATCGCATTTATTTCAACCCCGGGGAAACTATAGTACAACCTGTAACGTTTCGCATCTTGATAATCAACCCAGTTATTGCCAAAGCCGCCAAAATAGAAATTTGCAAACGGTTCGTTCCGTTTACCGAAAGAATAACCAAGTGAGCTCCTCAGCCAGATAGATGAATGATAAATAGGCAGCATGAATCCATAATCGCCGGTCGCATACAGCCGGGGGAAATGTTTTGTATTCACATAATTATCAAGCGTAACAAACTGCCCGCGAATACCCGCTTCTGTTTCAACGGCACCCAACGATCTCCTCAGGTTTCTATAATTCATTTTAATATTGCCTGTGAGATACTTGTCGAACGATGCTGAAACATTTTGATAATCGGGCAGCCGCTGCAATCCCCCCCAGCCTGTCGCACCGATAGTATATTCAAGAATCTGAGGATTGTCGTCCAGCAGTCGATCATTATACGTAAGTCCGATCGAGTAACCTTTTCGGCTGGTTTTTGTTGGACCGAATAAATCATAGAAGTCGGAGCGGTTATAATTAGCATTGAATTTCCACTGCCAGTGTGTGTAGTTTAATTCAAGATGAAGTCGTTCATTTTTCGGTACTATACCGTGAGGAGTGTATGATGCCGTAAGATTAAAATCGTGTGACATTAATGGATCCGTTACATTAAAACGCATACCGAAAGCTGTAAAGTCCTTGTATCCATCAACAATTGGATAGGCAGATACAATTCTGATATTATTAAATCCATTATACTCGCCTTCATAAGTAGTAAGGGAATCAATATTGACTGTGAGCGGTGAAGGAAGCGTCCACGATTTCAGAACTGGATTTTTTTGTACGATCTCATATCCTAAATAATTAATAGAACTTACATCTTCACGCGGCATATTAGCAATCATCACAGGAATAAATCCTTTACCTGAATAACGAAATACCAGTAGCGAATCTTTTGTTGCAGGCACGGGTCTGAAGAAACCGGTCTCAGCATTGGTAATCCATTCCATTTTCTTCTGATTGAAATCGTACCGAACAACATTTGAAACTCCAGTGTAATATGTTGTTCCATAAAGATATTTACCATCGGGAGAGAACACGAAATTTAGTGGAGAATTGTTTTCAAATCCATAAATGACTTCATAAGCACTATCACCCTTTAGTAATTTCTCAATAGACATCCGAATAAGCACCTGTTTGCCGCTAATCTCCATCAGTGATCCTGTTAAATATATTCCATCAGGAGAAATATCAATATCAAACAAATCTTTTCCATAAGGTAAGCGAAGGATTTCATTCCATCCATCATATGTCGATGGGAATCTTACTAAGGTAGAGTATCCATTATGGTGTTGAACCCCCCATAGTGATTTATCGGCAGCATTGAATGCCAAATCGCCAATACGGCAATCTTTTAATAATCTTCTGGATTCTTTTGTGCCGATATTGACAACATTCAGGTCTCGCCATCCTTTATTATTCTTAGTAGTGAAAAATAACTGATTGTCCAACTTATCATAAGCAAGGTGGCATACGTAGTAAAGCGCCGGGGTTAACATGTTACAAATCTTTTCAACTTTACCCGTTTTGATATCTATAGACGCAATATACGCGAGCTGTCCTGGATAATTAACGGCCGCATAGAACTGATTATGGGAAGAATCGTAATAAGCCCGTGAAACTGAGCCAAGCGGCTCCTTTGATATATACCTATACTCAGTGATAGGATTTCGACGGATTGAATCAAGGTTCATCTGCTGCCATTGGTGTTCCCATTCAATCCATCTCGACCATTCATCGTCCAGAGATATCCCATAGATTCGTTCAAATTGTGATGCGAAATCTTTATTACTGTCTTCGGTGCGATCTATCCATGCCAATAATTTTTCGGTTCCGTACCGATAGGCGAGATAACTGACAAAGCGAGTTCCATAAAGATAAGAATTTTGTCCAATCTGAAAATCGACTGTTGTGCCTTCAGATTCCAAACCAACGAAATCATAAAAATAGGTGCTGTCGCGAACCATCGTTCTGAATACCATCTCATCATATCCACCTTGGGCGCGACCGATTCCACCCGCCATCCATGTCTCCATGAAAACAGCAATACCTTCAAGATACCAGCGCGGAGAATACTTGCGCGGTGCAGTTAAATAACTATACAACATCGATATTGGATTCTCAGAAGTTGGAGAAACTTTTCCCGAAAAAATTGATCGATAGAAATTATCGGTTGAAGAAGCTTTATCCGTCGATACAACATGCATAAGTTCGTGGTTCATGACCCAATTCAGACGCTCATTAGTCGGAGACGTCTCATAAACATTTTCGAATGGCTCGATTCCTAAAAGCATATAATTGAATGGAAGAGCTGTAGCGCCAGCATACCCGTAATCGTCAAAGTCTTGGAACAGCACTGTAACTTCTTCGGCGGGTGTATAGTGATGGAGCTCTCCATGAAATTTAAATGAATTTTCAAAGCACCGCCTTAGATGGGGAATCACGTACGAATGGTTTGGATCATAGTATATCAATCTTAAATTCTTCGTCTCATACGTGAAAAATTTGGTTTGAGACAGTGATTGAGAAAAAGCCAGCAAGAAAGAGACCATGCACCAAAGGATTGATTTCGTGTTTAGAAAGCAGCACATTTTCTTGAACCTCCTGGTAAGATTTTTTAAAACTGTATTGGTTCGCAATGTGGATTAGGTTTGTATAATAAAACAGTGAAGGGGATGCAAAACGTATCCCCTTCCACTATATAAATTGACACCAGGTTTAGTTTACTTGTGGTGTTGCTTGTCGATCTTCTTGATCCGGTGGAGCAAATCTCCTTTCGAAGTTTTTTATTCTCTCATCCATCCTAATAGCACTGCGTTCCTCAGCGCGAATATTAAGACGTGATTCCATATCGTCCAACCTATTGCTCATAATTAACAAGCGATCATCTGGAGCAAGCCGGCATTCCAAATTATAAATTTGATTTTCCAATGTCAGGTTACACCTTTGTTCTAACATCCGTGCCTCGAGGATGAAAACCATTGTCTCAATTGATGCTGGAGCTTTCTGTGTTTCCGTTGGCGGCGGCGCATAACGACTAAAGAGACTCCGAATCCGCTCTTCTAATTTTAGCGGCTCCTTTTGTCTTTCAGCATCAGGTGGCAGCAATCTCTTCTCTAAATCGTCGACCCGATTTTCCAATGGTGTGTATACTTTCTTCTCGAACCACATTGCTTCAAGCTGAAGAATTTTTGATTCCATTGTTTCAGGTGCCTTTCGTGCTTCAGCAGACGGTGGTGCATACCTAGTAAACAGATAATGAATCCGTTCTTCTAATTTTAGCGATGCCTTTTGTCTTTCAGCATCTGGTGGCAGCAATCTCTTCTCTAAATCGTCCACTCGCTTGTTTAACGGCATGAAGGCCCTCTGTTCTAAAGCTACTGCCTCAATTTGAAGGAGCTTCGATTCCATTGTCTCCGGTGCTTTTCGTGTTTCAGCAGACGGTGGTGCATACCTAGTAAACAGATCATTAATCCGCTCTTCTAATTTTAGCGGTGCTTTTTGTCTTTCAGCATCCGGTGGCAACAATCTCTTTTCTAAATCGTCCACCCGCTTGTTTAACGGCATGAAGGCCCTCTGTTCTAAAGCCACTGCCTCAATTTGAAGGAGCTTCGATTCCATTGTCTCCGGGGCTTTTCGTGCTTCCGCTGGCGGTGGTGCATATCTCTCTGCCAGGAACTTTAATCGCTCAACTAATATTAACTGCCGAGCATCTGTTGCCAAGCGTCCTTCCATACCCTCAAGCTTTTTCTCCATTTCTGCGAGTTGAGCTTCCGAATACTGTCGAGCTTCCAGCTTCACGTCGTTATCGCTAAGCTGCTGCTGGTTATATTTCTTTACCCCGCCTATTGTCCCCTGTGCATTTTCGTCTTGGGGCCACGGGAAGATAAACGCGAAATACACTATCGCTAAAACTGCAACCAGCATTACCACATAAATCATTCCTTTTTTCATGATAACCTCCATGATAATTGTTTATAGATATTGTTAATTATTTGAGTTAGCATTTGTCTCTATCCTAAATACCCAACCGTTGTGCAGAAGTTGGATATAGTTTCAAAAACCTTTCTGAAATTCTTATTTCTCTTCACGGCTGTTCAGAAGTGTGCGTTCGTACGCTATCCCGGTTGATGAATAAATCTTTAAATACATTGGGGAAAGATTTGATGTTTTACGCCCTAATGCTATAAGGTAATTATTCTCACCATTACTAGAAAATTGTATCGAGTTTGGCTTAACCGTTAGGTCGTTGCTCAAATTATTGGATTTTTTAAATTCAAGAAAATTCATGTCATTTTCGTTGAATCCAAGCATAATATTGATATCTTGACTTGTTTTAACAGTTAGATCGACCAAGATAGTTTGTTCCGCATACGATAATGTCGCATCACCTTTTATCTCTTTTTCATTAATTTCAAATTTATCTGCGATGCGAAAATTGCTGGGGAAATTTGCCCTTAAAGTTCCATATATATCGGGTATGTTAATAAAATCTTTATTACTAAGAAAAACAAACATAAGTGAAATCACGATAATACCTATTACTACCCCGGCACTAAACACATAAGCATATCGCGGTTTATTTCCAAAGAGGAAGGTATCAATGTAGTGTCTGAATGCATAATGCCGTTCATGTTTTGCATATTTATCAATGGGAATGGCATTTACGATGTTCTTTTTTAGATTTTGAGGTGGCTCAACAACCTTCGCATGGGATAATGCTTCTGACATAACCGAAAGATCATGATAAAACCTTTGGGCATCAGGGTTGTGTTCCAAATACTTTTGCAGTTTTTTACTTTGACTGGGCGAATTCACGCAATCGATTTCCCCGTTGATCAGCTCTAAATATTTTTCTTCAATCATATATTACAAACCTTCTTTCCTTAAAATATCTCTCAGCATTTTTCTGGCTGTAAACAATCTCGATTTCACGGTCTTTTCTGGAAGATCAAGGACATAGCTGATCTCAGCATAAGAAAGTTCCTGAAAATGACAGAGTACAATTACCACTCTATAATCCAGTCCTATCTTCATGAGAGCATCCTGGATTTTTTCACTTAATTCAACTTCTCCATAAGCTTCCTCTGGATTCTTTTCTGTTGAAATAATTCCCGAGTCAATTCCTTGTGCTTGCTTTCTTTGCCGAAGTGTATTTATTGACTCGTTAACAGCAATTTTATAGAGCCAGCTGAAAAATTTATATCGCTCACTAAACTTGCCAAGACTTTCATATGCTTTGAGAAAAACCGCCTGTGTGACATCGGCGGCATCCTCGACATCATTTAATACCCTAAGAACGACATTGAATACAATCTTATGATATCTTTCTACAATTTCTTCAAAAGCTTTCTGATCACCTTGAAGACATTGTCGGACAAGAATATGATCGTCTTCTCTATTCATAAATACAACTGAAACGGGAAAAAGTTGGTGGTCTATAGTGCCTTTTTTTACTCAATCTCAAAAATATTGTCAAATCCTGTCAACATAAAAACATCTTTAACGTGTTTATTTGAATTGACTAATCGGAAAGCTTGGCCTTTTTCTTTTAAACGTTTCTGATGCGCCAGCAGGATTCCTAAGCCGGCGCTTGAAATGTATTCAAGGTCCTTGAGATTTATGGTGCGGGATGTTGTAATCCCTTCAAGCATTTTATCCGCTTTGTCAGATTGTGAAGCATCGAGCCGCCCCACAAACAAGATTTCACCAGTATCAAGAATTTTTACATCAAACATTGTTTTACTCCAGATTTTTAGTAAAAGTTATTCTGCTTTCGCCATGAGTGTATTCGTACTCGAGATTATCAACTATTTTTTTCACAAGATGAAGTCCAAGCCCACCTACTTTACGTTCTTCCAATCGCTGTGTAACATCGACTTCCTGTGTTTTACTTACATCAAATTCATTGCTATCATAATCGATTAAATTCACCATTAGTTTCTTTCCTTCTTTATTAATTTCTATTGTGATATCATTGTTCGATCCCCCGTTATATTTAACCATGTTAGTGAATAATTCCTCAATTGCCAAATTGATTGAAAATGAAATTGATTCACCGACTTTATATGATTTGAGAATCTCACTAACAAAAATGAAGATTTGCGATAATGATGATATTTGATGTTTAAAATTCTTTTGCATAAGCCCATTTTCCGTTGGGTCTTAAAAATTGTTCAATGTATATAAAATCTATCGTTTACCTTCTTCAATCAACCAACGATCAAATTCATCCGTGCCTTGAAAATAGGTGTTTTCTTTATCCCCTGTCCATTGTTCCGGATTAGTTTTTATGTATTCACTGATCTTATGCAATGATCTTTCGTTACGGATGATGTGTTCATAATAATTACGTTGCCAGACAGATATACCTGGCGTTTTTTGGATTTCATTGATGCGTTTGGTTGATTGATATTTGAAAAATGCAACGATATTTCCCAACGTTGGTTTATTGTAGGGGCGGGGAAACCCCGCCCCGCTATAATTTGGGCAATGGGACGTCGCCCCTACAATATCATCATAAATGATTATGATACCATGTACATGATTCGGCATTACAACAAATTCATCCAACATAATCATTGGATAATGATTTGGCAATTCTTCCCAACATGATTGGAGGATCTCGCCATATTGATTCAGACGCATTTCACCGCCGACGATCTGACCAAACAGATCCTCACGATCCTTCGAACAGATCGTAATAAAATATGAGCCCTCTAACGAATAATCATATTCCTTTAATCGAAGAG
>CAYGZC010000135.1:0-7670 GCA_964354225.1 uncultured Chlorobiaceae bacterium
TGTTTTCTTTAGCAGTTCATCGCCCATTGCAAGATCAGGATTCATGCGCGCAGTTAATACGGCAAGTTTACCGTAACGTTTTGCTTCTTCGCTTACATGCGGGTCGAATGCAAAGCCGCATACAATAAGCAAATCGAAACCGACACCTTGCACAGCTTCTTTTGCCGCTTCTTTTATGAGATCGGCACCGACTGTTCCATGTTCCGGTCCGATTGAGACTGCCACTCTTTTACTTTTATTGTTTTCGGTGTACTCACCTGAAGCATGTAACCACGTACTGGCAAAAGATTCAAGCTGGTCAAATTTTAGTCGCTCGTTTTTGAAAGTATTCTGTACACCCGCCTTGCGGAGATTATCGAGTATCATCGAGACAAAGTCCTGCTGTTGTTTTGCTTCTTTCTCGGTGACAGTTCCATTCATGTCCTGATCGGCGGGTGAGAGGACGCGATGCGGTGATAGCGATTCGACTGTAAACGGGCCTGTAACGCGGATGCGTTTGTTGTCTTCGTACGGCTGGTCGTAAAGCATTTCAGTATCGGCGTGTTTAGCGATGGTTGCGTCGATCTCTTTTTGTCGCTGACCGCGATACTGCCACCATTTCTCAAGCAGATGGACTCCACCTTCAAGGTGGTGTCCATCTTTCAGGATCTCTCGTGGTATTTCCCACTCTTCCCATTTTTGCTTCAGCAGTTTGTTCAGCTCTTTGCGTATCGGCTCAAGTTTCTCCTGCCACTTTACATGGATTGCGTCGATCTCTTCGTTGTTAGCAATGGACTTCAACGTAATGTGTGGGACGCGTTTATAAACGAAGCCCTTTTTAACATCATTCTGTGGGGGCGATTCATGAATCGCCCCTACCACGCCGGTTATTTCCATTTCTTTCCTTTTGCCATCCGCCGAATCTGCGAGTATGTAATACGGATACTTCGCCGACATAAGACGTGTGCGTGCTAGCGCAAGTGCAACACGCGATGTATCGATGGTGATCCACCGCCTGCCCCACTGCTCGGCAACATACGCCGTTGTTCCACTGCCGCATGTTGGATCGAGTACAAGATCGCCGGGGTCGGTCGTCATGAGGAGACAACGTTGAATAACTTTTGGTGCTGTTTGAACAACGTATTTCTTTGGGTCCTTTGTTAACTCGAAGGTACCTTGAAGAGTATCATCCCAGATTGAATTAAACTTCACATTTGGATTATCATCCTCATATCGTTTACCACAAAGACGGTCATTTACAATTAGAACGCGATTATCAGCAATTAGTCTCGCGGTTTCATCCATGTATCGCAAGTTATTAGGCAGTTGATATTTTTCTCCTTTGAACATTGGAGTCTTTATTGCTTCGTCAGGTTTTCGAGTAACTGTTATATCTGCATCCTTAAAAAGTCTTGCACCTTCTGGGATTGAAGTTTCACCACGCCTCTCACTTGCAGTTAGAGAACGTACTGTGCCGTCAGATAATTCCATCCAGCCAAAAGTAGAAATCCGCTCGCTGTGGTCACGTTCACGGGACAAGGTCCTGTATTTCACTTGCTTAATATTCTTTCCATACCATATGATTGAATCGTAAACGCAAGACATCAAATTGGTTGGTTGACTTGTTGCAGTTCTAAAACCTATTTGGCTACAATAATTCTCACTCCCAAACACCTCATCAAGAATCGAGCGAACGAGGTGTACATTTTCATCGCCAATCTGCACAAACAAACTTCCGCTCTCTGTCAGCAAGTCGCGGCAAACCACAAATCTGTCACGCAGGTACGCGAGGTAGGAGTGTATGCCAAGCTTCCACGTATCACGGAACGCTTTTACCTGCTCGGGTTGGCGTGTGGCGTCTTCTGCCTTGCCGTCTTTTACATCGCGCTTGCGTGTGGAGACCTGCCAGTTGGAGCCGAACTTTATGCCGTATGGCGGGTCAAAGTAAATGCTTTGTACTTTGCCTTTGAGTCCTTCCTTTTCGGCGAGCGAAGTCATAACAAGTAGCGAGTCGCCTAATATTGTGCGGTTAGTCCAGTTTTGCTCGTGCCGGTAAAACTCTATCATGTCTTCGAACTTGATATTATTGAAGTCGGCAAACAAGCCAAACTGTTCGTCGGGTTTATCCTTGCCTGCATGTGCTTTTAAATCTTCAATAATCGCCTGCGGGTGTATTTTTTCCTGTATGTAAATTGGTACAACCGGAACTTCGAGAGGGTTTGCGTCCTGCTCATCTTTGCCTTTCCACACAAGCTGCGGATCGAGCGATGGGTCGCGGGGATAGAGCATTTTCTTAGGGTATTTTTCATCCTCATCAACAAAGTCGCGCAGTTCTTCTGTCGGTATGTTCACGCGCTTGTCTGCATGTTTGTGAGACGTGACGGGAATTTTCATTCGTTCTTTGGCTGTCGGGTATGTGATTTTCTTTTTCTTTTGTTTTGCCATAATTTTATTCTTTACAGATAATTTGGTTGCATCCTAATTCAGGTCGCTCCTACGGAGCTTATTGTTTCTTTTTAATTTCAAGCTATAAACAGTTAGCACATACGGTGCTAATCTTTGTTTCTATATTTATATGCTACAAATAGATCACACCAGCTTTATTAAATATTGTTCCTAAATATTCAAGCTACAAAGAGATCACACCTACGGTGCTATCATTTACCAAGAATTTCATTCGCTCCGTTAGGAGCGAAATGTTTATAGCAAGGATAACAGAACAATATTCAAGCCCCGTCAGGGGCGTCCTGTGAATCTGCATTATTTTCAATCCATTTGAACACATATCGGTCGTCATAATTCACAGAAAACGCCTTCAACATGTCAAGATATTCTTCTTTGAATGTTTTCTTTCTATGATGCTCCTGTTGATTTTGAATATATTTGATCACGCTATCAATCTCGCGATGCGAATGTGTAAACGCTCCGAATCCTTCTTGCCAATTAAACTTACCGTGTACCCACCGCTTCTCGTTGATAAACCCGGACGAACCCGCTTTTATATCACGAACAAGATCAGACACTGCAATTGTCGGTGTTATACCAACAAAGATATGTACATGATCAGCCGTTCCATTGATAGCAAGAAGCTTTTGTTCACGATTCTTGACAATGCCGGTGATATACTTGAACAACTCTTCCCGCCATTCAGAATTTAAGAGCGATTGTCTGTTCTGAACAGTGAAAACAATATGAACGTAGAGTTGTGTGTAAGTATTTGCCATTGCTTGTGATTTCTTTATTGTATGCCGAGATAAGCTATCTTTCTACAAGTTCGAACCATCTTTTCAAATCGTTGCAATGACTTTTAGGTATCTCATCATCGTATTGTAAACGTCCAACCACGATGGCGGGTGAAACCCCGATTGACCTTGCAAAATCCCGGATAGCAATTTTTGAGAAGAGTTTATTCTTTTTAAATGAAAGGTATTCTCCTGGAGGAATCAGGGAATTTGCTGCAATTGTATCGGCATCTTGTTCCTTTTCATCATCATATCCGATACCTTCAAGAAACATCTCTTTTGAACTGTGGTAAAGGACGTGACTCGCTTCATGGAAGAATGTAAACCAAAATTGGTCATCTGATTTATACCGCAGACTTAATTGAATGATCGCTTTGAAGGGATTTAGCCATCGCGTTGCACCGCTTACATGCGTTTTTTGTAATTGAGAAACAAAAACAACTGCCACACCGGATTCTGCACATAATTGTATTATCTCCGGTTCAAAAACTTTTGGGCTCTCTTTCGTTAAATCTCTAATCTTTTGTAAGTTGTCTCTGAATTTCTTAGCATCGTACGGTTTACACTCTATCTTCTGTGCTTTAATCTCACCAATGCGTAACCAAGCAGCTAAAGACCCAAGAGATGTCTCATATTTTGGGGATCTACGATAAGCAACCGGAACGATTTCCCAGACCGATTTCCATTCTCTGGAAGATGCAACACCGAAGAATTTTAACGTATGCTGAACTAATGTCGGTTTATCTTTAGTAGCAGGAAGAACATTACGTTTGATTAATTCCTTCGTCGGTATATCATTAAGCCATGCCACCTGGGCTTTAAATGCTTCCATCGCCCCAATACGAGCGAGCGTTTCGCGGTATTGTTGTTCGCGAGTAATCCAAAAACTTGCAGGCACATTCAATACCTGTTCAAGGCGCATGGCTGTGTTCTGTGTAATCGGCGCCTTTCCCTTTATTATTTGGTTAATCGTTTTTTTATTCATCCCTAGACGCTTTTCAAGTTCGACCTGCGACATTCCCTGTAGCTCGAGAATATCAATAAGTGTAGCTCCGGGAGGTGATGCGTAGTCGGGAATAAATTCGTTTTTCTTCATATTATCCATGGTAATCTTTGATCCTTATAATTTTTATCTCAGTCACCTTGGTCCAGTCCAATCCGCCATCTTTTTTCAAGGGAGTCGGACTATTTGCCGGCTCAAAAATAAGTCGGTATGGTTGAACAAGATCGAGCGCAAGATACCCTTTCATGTTTTCTGTCAATTCATGGCAGCGACCGGGTAATGACTTCATAATATCTAAATTATGTGCAGCTTGTATATCTGCCAGACGATTAAGTATCTTTACGGCTTGATTAGTACCATATTTTTTTACCAATACAGACTTATTATTGCATGCTTTTTCAAGGGATTTATCTGCAAACAATATAAGCATATTTTTCCTCCAATGCTACTTTTGTTTACGTAATAGGTAAACGATAGTATTCTTCGCATCCCACGGATCGGTAATCTCGATAAACGCCCATCTACCGAAACCTCCATGGTTATTTACTGCAGGTATCCACAGCGACTTAGCAGTCGATACTTTTATTTCCTTATCCTTTTTCTTTTCACCGGTTACTTCTACGATAAGATTCAGCGGTTTATCTTTTCCATTACCATCGTCTATCCGTACGATAAAATCTGGAATGTAATTATGCTCTTCTCCATTTAACGTATATGGGATATTGAAACCCAAATTCTGGTTTTTTACATAACTGATAACTTCTTCCATATCTTCCAGAGATTGAGCCATCTTTCCTTCCCAGCCACTGTGAAGAACAACATCGCTGACATGGCATTTATTTTCATGCGTGCGGTATGTAGCGCGCGTTGTATCGAAATCGACATACCGTGTAGAACCAATCGTATCAAAAGGTTGAAGTATCGGCATCAATCGTTTCAAACCATGGTCGCCATTTACTACCGCATGATAAATCTTCTGAGCCGCTTGATTTGCAAACTCTATCATAAGAAGCAATTGTGGAAAAGTATTATCCTTGCAGACAACAAATTCGGAAAGCCATTCTTTCGTGATTGTAAGAAGCTGTGGAAATAACCATGGTTTAACGTTATTATCTGTATCCCTGAAGTAATGCTCAAGCACAAACTTCGCGAGTAAAAATACAACTTCCTGTTCACGCCGTTTTTTCAGCTCGTCCAACGTGTGAATACTCATTTCGCCGACAATTGGTGCGTTCTCTGTCTTTGTTGGTATGTTCTCCGTTGAAAGTACCATCCGTGAATCTTCTGTAAATTTTGCGGTCAGCTTTTCCGCAGGTAACTCGTACCGATAACCGATCAATCGAGGGAACGTGATCTCGCAATCAGTGCGATCTTCGATTGCGTGGATTCGCGTTGGTATGGGTCCCGGCTTCGGATCAACAGCAGAGCCAGCAGACGGAATAAATGAGAACGGAACACCATAAACTTCGGCATATTCTGGAGAGAATTTGCCATCATCATTTGCAACATAACTCATGCGCCGCAGTCCTCTGCCAACAACTTGCTCGCAGAGCAACTGAGTACCGAAAGCGCGGACTCCGAGTATATGCGTTACAGTATTTGTGTCCCATCCTTCTGTAAGCATCGAAACGGAGACTACACATTTAATCTGTTCGCCCAGCTTTCCAGGTTTGCCTACTGTATTCATTACTTCCCGTAAAATATCCTCATCGGTAAGCTGATCCACATCTCTGCCAGGGAATCTTACTCTATATTCTGCTTTAAACTCATCGATTTCTGTAGCAGCAACTCTTTTAAACTCATCACTCATAGCTTCGCCCGACTCAAGCTGTTGGCTGTCTACAAGAATTGTACTCGGGCGAAAACTCCAAACTCCGTTCTCTTCATTGCTGAATATCGGTAGCTTCCCCGGTACGACAATCGTTGAATCATTTGGCAATTGTTTTTCCCAACCGGCGATGTAATCATAAACCATCTTCGATACATTCGTATTATTGCAAACAACGATAAATACGGGTGGTGTTAGACCACGGGAACGTGCTTCTGTGTTTTGTTCCCATCGCGTATAATATTTTTCATAGTTGAGATATAAACTTTGTAAAGCGCCTTCCAATTCAACGGGTAAGTTTGGCTCACCATTCAGCGCTTCTGTTTTTCGTCCTTTCTTAGGAAGATGTTCTCTGATACGAATCCATAGATCTCTATACGTGGGTTGTTCACCAACCATTGCGTCATCAGCAACAGGGACGCGAGGAACCTTTACAATACCACACTCGATGGCATCGATCAATGAAAAATCAGAAACAACCCAAGGGAATAAAGTACCTTCTGAATATCCGGAACCTCGCAAGAAAAACGGTGTGGCAGAGAGATCATAAATTGCCTTCAAACCGAGTTTGGCTTTTACTGCTTCTAAACCCGAAATCCATATCCGCGCTTCTTCTTCTCTCTTTTCCGCTTCTTTTCGTTCATCACCTTTTAGTATTTCTTCTTCACTGTCGACCTTTCTGCGATAACAGTGGTGTGCTTCATCGTTTATTACTATGATATTCTTTTTATTTCCAAACTCACGACAAACACGTCTTACCATTTGTTCTGGTGTCTCGGTGAAAGCGTTAGCATCTCCTTTATTTAAAATACTTTTTGTTATCTTCCCGGCAGCAATTTTTTCTCTATGTTTAAATGCATGGAAGTTAGTAATAATAATCTTTGACTTACAAAGCTCTTCAAATAATTCAACCGGCACAATATCCATTGCCCTATAATAATTTTGCGGGTCATTAGGTAACAACACGCGCAACCTATCTTTTATCGTGATTCCGGGTGTAACAATAAGAAATGTATCGGAGTAATCACCTTTACGTTCTCCCCGCAAATAGTTCAAGGTTTGCCATGCAATCAGCATCGCCATGACAATTGTTTTACCTGAACCCGTTGCCATCTTAAATGCAACTCTATACAGCAAAGGATTTGCTTCTTCGTTGGCTGCCTGAATTTTATTTTCGATCCATGTGTCGTTGTAATACTTAGCAGCTTCATGAAGATAAATTGCAGTCTCGACCGCTTCAATCTGACAGAAGAACAACTTTCTAGTTCTATCATCTCTCTGCCAATGATCGAGGAGCATTCTTGTTGTTTTTGTAATACTGGGTGACGGATAATTCTGTTGCCTCCAGCGCGCCACCCTTTCCCGAATTTGATTGATAAATTTGTTTTCTTCGATACGATCTTTTGTCCACTCTGTATCGAAACTTAGTTGGCTCTTGCTTTTCTTTCGCGGTTGTGCGATAGGAACGAAGTAGGAACTTATTCTGCGTTTATCCTCGATCTCGTTCGTGATACCTTCGTCAGCAAATCGGAAGTGACGAGTCGGCTCCTCGAATGGAGAGTTAAGAATAGGATTTTCTATAATGACTTGTTGCATCGATTAAAAACAGAATATATGC
>CAYGZC010000136.1:0-20989 GCA_964354225.1 uncultured Chlorobiaceae bacterium
ATTCGTTACTGTTACTAATACCTCGTCTACTCTCTCTACTTTAGGTGTTGGCGCACTTGCTTTATTTCCATCGTCATCTTCATCTTCTAATCCTAAAAGAGATACCAACGTACCTCGTCTGTAATAAGTGTTACAAGCTAATAGCTTTTGAGCATTACCACAATCCACGTATTTCATAAAGCCTTTTACCTCAGTATTAGATTCTGTACAATGTAAGATAGTTTGTAACCCTTCGATATTAGGCTCAAAGATAATAACTACTCCTAAGTCATTTAAAGGCTTTTTAACCTTATCTAATACCTCGTTTAAAGTAGCATATTTAGACTTGAAATGTGGATTGTTTCCATCCTTTACAACAGAGATATTCTGCTTTTGAAAGGCTAGTAATTTGGTGTAAATGTTTTCGTTTTTCATAGTTTTAATTTTTAGTAAAGATAGGTTAATTAGGCATTAAAAACAAAGATAAATGTGTTTCTTTTTTAAAATAATTTATCTCATATAATTCTGTATAAGCATTGTAAATTACGTGAGCGTGTGGACTTATCTTTTTAGCTTCTTCTAAAGCTAGATATACGTCTGTTGGGATTGTTCTCATTTCTTAGCCCTCCCTATACATCTTCCAGTTACGTTATATTCCATATCGCAATATGAGATTAAACTATCTTGGAACTTATTACACTTAGCTATTGACTCAGTTTTATACTGTTCAAATCTTTCGTCTTTAGCGTTACGATCTAAAAGGATGTAACCTAGAAAGATAGTTACTATTAACATATTGGTTATAAACCAACGCTTATCGTTTCTCATTACCCTATGCTTAACATAGTTGTTTATTCCGCAGTCTATTATTTTCATGTTATTTAGTTTTATTTAGTTCTAACCATTTTTTACATACTTCAAAAGCCATAACTCTATATTGACTTTTTAAACTTCCATCGTTTGGAAATTCACAGTAGTTATTCCAAAAATCTGCATCCCATTCAGATACTAATCTAGTATAACAACCTAATCTAATATAGTGTTGATTATCTTCTGATATTATAGGCATAGCGATATAATGGTATAAGCCAGTAAATACGGTAGTTTTTAAAATTTTTATACCACGAAGGTTAGCACCACGAAGGTAAACACCACTAAGGTCAGCATCACTAAGGTAAGCACCATTAAGGTTAGCACCACGAAGGTTAGCACCACTAAGGTAAGCACCACGAAGGTCAGTTTTTTGCTTTACAGCCTCTAAAAGCGTTTCTTTAATCGTATTGTTTTCTTTTGAATACTCGAAAATTATCGAGCTAGTCCATCTGTTTTTAATTTCAATTTTAATCATAGTGTTTTAATTTTAGGGGTTAATATTTGATTGTTTCTATTTCTGATAAACTTTTGCCACGAACTGTAAGAGATGAATCTAAAGTCAGGCTGTACGGTGTGTTTAATTGCTAGTACTTTCATTAGTTTAGAGCGTTAAAGTTAACATAAGTTAGTTCTAATTCGGTAATCATTTTATAGTGGTTATCATTCTTCTTTGTGATAGCGTATAACTCAAACAACTCTCTCTCAATCTCTCTTATTTGAAATATTCTATCTTGGTTGCTATTAGCTTTCATCTTAGCAGAGTGAACAGTAAAGTTAGTGTAATACTTTTTAATCACTTTATAAGGCTGTCTAAGTTCATTAGATGCTTCTTCTTCGGTCATTGCTTTTAAGTAGCAATCGTAGACCTTTTGGTTTAGTGTGTTATTCATGGCTTCAAAATTTTAAGTCTTAACTCACTTTTAGCTAACTCTAATTCATAAAGTTGATCACGGATAATAGCAAGGGACAAATCTATTTTATCACTCATAATAATATAGTCTTTGTCTAATTCAGCTTTTAATTTTAGTTGTTCTAGTTCCATAGTTTTATAGTTTATTGGTTAATATTAGTAATTTCTGATTGTGCTTCATTAAAGAAATCGTGAAAAGATTGCTCTGTTGCGTTTTGTTTTAAATACATTAAACAAAGTAAAGAGCATTTTTTAGCGTCTTCCATATTTACAGTTCCAATTTTAATGAAACTTAAATAAATCTCTTCTGCTTTTTTTCTAGGTGTCATAATTTTATTGGTTAATATTAGTTCTCTTTTATTGCTTCTGTTATCTTTATGCTTGGAAACTCTTTAAACGGGGTGTCTTTATCTAATTTAAAGTAATTTTCCATAACATCTTTTATTAATGTTTTCTTATAATCGCTTCTATAAAGGTTGTGCATCCATCCGTAATCTCCTCCAATATCTTTTTTTAAATACCACCATCCAGTAAATGTTAATCTTTGAATGTAGTAGTATTCTGTATATCCATTAGGATTGCATTTTTCTACAAGTCTTAATTTTATCATAGTCTTATTGGTTAATATCGTGTAAGCATTCTGAGCAAAGCATTAAAGGTTTTAAATCTACCATGAATGTATAAAGGTCTTCGCTCTCAAAGTACTCTAAACATTTATCGCATCTTTCTTTTTCTCTAGGTTCGTTATTCTCAGGAGGCACTTCTTGTTTCCAGTTATCGTAGTTCATTTTACTTCAGGGTATTTAGTTTCTAATGCTTCTGTAATTAATTCTTGTAATGTCTTATCTGAATCTAATGCTAATTGGCTAAAAGCCTTTCTGACACGTTTGTTTTTAAAGGTGTAGAGGTACTTTGGTTTCTGTTCTTTCATATCTTTAGTTATTAATTATGGACAAATATACATATATAAATATATACAAACCTAATTTATTTTCATTTATTTTTAATAAATCTTTAGTAAATATCGCAAATAGTTTTGTAAGTCGTTAATAATCCTATCTTTGTAACCTTTTAACAATATGTATAATAGTTTAACAAATTGACTATATTTACATCGTGAATATTAACCCAAGTATATTACTTAACAGCGTATGTGAGGCTTTAGAAATTGATAAGGATAAACTCCTAATCAAAAAGCAGGGCAACCAAAAGTATAGAGATGCCAGGTTAATAGTTTCTCACATATTCCGTAAGAGGTTATTTACAACTAAAGTAATATACGGTTCTATTGGAGAAGGTAAGAGAGCAATGATCGAAGTAGACCAACCGATAACTTATAGAGAGATAGCAACAATACTACAAAGAACAAAACCACAAACAGCAATGGCTTCTGAATTAGCCTGTAAAGACTTGCTATGCTCTTCTAAAGAGTTTAAAGCTAAGTACGATGCTGTAATAAACCTAATAGACCGTAATGGCTAACATAAAGTACATTAAGAAGCCTGAAGACATATACATTATGTTCGATCAGTACATTAAAGACTTAAAGGCTAATCCCATTAAAGTTCACGATTTTGTTGGTAAGGATGGAATGAGTGTACACAGACTCAAAGAAAGACCTATTACAATGGAGGGTTTTAGATCATTCGGACACAAACAAGGTGTAACTTTAAAGCATTATTTCGATAATACTGATAAGGCTTACGAAGAATTTTGTACAATCTG
Organism: uncultured Chlorobiaceae bacterium; assembly: GCA_964354225.1. Classification (GTDB taxonomy): domain Bacteria; phylum Bacteroidota; class Ignavibacteria; order UBA10030; family SZUA-254; genus CAYGZC01. The sequence goes on from CAYGZC010000136.1 coordinate 3,488, forward strand.
TTCACGTGTAAAGGATGAAATACGTAGAGAGCAGATAGAGGGAGGCATGGTAGGTATCTATAACCCTTCAATAACACAGCGATTAAATAGCTTAGTAGATAAGACCGAAATCAAACTACCAAAAGTTGGAACGGACTTAGAAGATGAAAAGTATGAATAATGCCTACATTCAAAAAGAAGTGGTTTAATCCATTATACTTTATCCTTAAAGACTTAATAAAAGACAATACGATAAGAACAGTATTAGTCTATGGTGGTAAGTCCTCGTCTAAAACAGTTACGTTATGCCAGTTATTATCAATGGAGGCTTATATGAAAAAGTCTTCTTCAATAGCTTTTAGAAAGCATAACAACTTAATAAAAACTACCCTTAAGAAATCATTTGACTTAGCAATAGAATCTACTAGGCTAGGTGAGGCATTTGAGAGCTTAGACTTTATGTATAGAACTTCAGATGCTGAGATAGTAATGAAGGGTTTAGATAATGAAGAGAAAGCTAAGGGTGTAGAAAGCTACAAGTATCTTTATGTAGATGAGTTAAACCATTTCACTCAAGATGAGTGGCGACAATTCGGCTTATCGTTAAGAGGTATTGAAGGGCAAAAGTTATTCGCTTCATGGAATCCAGTTGACCAAGATAGTTGGGTAAAGAAGAAGTTAATTGATAAATATGAATGGGTAGATACTGATTATAAATTACCATGCGAAAACTCATTTGTTAAGCGTTCTAGTTGTGGTAAGGTAGTATTGATTAAAACAACCTACGAAGACAATTATTGGATTAATGGCAGTCCTGATGGAACTTATGGTTATAGAGATGAAAATCTTATAGCTGAGTATAACGACTTAAGGATGTTCGACCAAAACAGCTACAATGTAAACGTATTAGGTGAATGGGGTGAGATTAAGGTAGGAGAAAGCCCTTTCGCTACTCAATGGATAGATGCTAAACATATCTCAGAAGAGCCAAAGTACGACCCGAAGAAACAACTAATAATATCTATTGACTTTAATCTTACACCCTTCTGCGTTACGTTCCATCACTTCTTTCAAGATGAGAAAGGAGTACACGGACATCAATTTGATGAGATGGATATTAAACAGGGTTCTATTCCTGCTATGATAGATGCTATTAAAACACGATATGCAGCATCTTTACCTAATGCTATACTAACTGGTGATGCAATGGGAAACAGAGGCGACATAAGCCAAAGAGATAACGGTAGTTTATACCTTCAATTATTAAGAGGTTTAGGTATGCGAGAAAGCCAATTAAAGTCTTCAAACAATCCAACGCATGAGAATAGTAGAGCAGATACAAACTATGTCTTATACCATTTCCCTGACTTTAAGATTCATAAGAGTTGCGTTAACTCAATACGAGATATGCGTAATGTTCAGGTAGATGCGTTTGGAGGTATCTTAAAGAAGGATAGAAAGGATGTAAACCAACGAGCCGATTATATTGACACGATCCGTTATTTGATTCACAATATCTATTATAAATGGATTGAGCAGTCGCAAAAGAGATAATTACTTACCTAAGTAAATAGCGTTCCAATAAGTAATCCGTTTAAATGATTTTTCATAGTTTTATATTTAGATTACAAAGATAAGCAATATTTAACAAACTGTATTATAAATTTATTAAATAATTATATTTGTAGTATGTCAATTTGTACGCCCTGCACCAAGTTAAAAGCAATCAGTTTATGTACTGATTCAATTATAGTAGGTAAAGCACCATTAGCTTTAACGCCTTACGCTATTTACTTTAAGTCATTAGCTACTGGTAAAATACATACATATTATGTTACTTCGGATGCTTCTAAATGGCTTACAATTACTTTAGATGCTGGTTTCCCTTTAGCAACCTTAACTTCTTATGAGTTGTGGATAAACACTTTAGGAGATAGCATAGAATCGCAAGAAAACCTAATCATAGGGTTAACAACGGCTACGTGTTATACTATACAAGCTAACAACGTGTTTAATTCTTATTACGAGATTAATCAAAACTACTCAACACAAACATTAGAGATAGCATGATAACATTAATTTGGACTGTATTGTTTTGTTTAGGTTGGCGCATTGTAACAAGTGAGGGTCAACTATTATACTTCATTAGAAAGCCGTTTGAATTTCACGCAAAAGAAACTGAAAGGATAGAAGAGCGTATCGAACACTTTAATCGTTACGATAAGTCTTTCGTACCTGCCTTAGCTAAGTTGTTACGGAAGCACAAATTAATATACTACATTGGAAAACCGATAGTATTATGTATTACTTGCTTTGCGAGTATATGGGGTATAACGGTCTTTGTTGCCTTGAATGGCTTAACGATAGACCTTATCCCCTATCTTATTTTAAACTCATTTAGTGCTGCATTCATTCAAACCTTTATATGGTCATTATATGCTAAGTATATTCAATAAGGAAAAGTATTTCGCTAAGAATGAAAAAGAGTTTTTAGTGTATCTTCATAAGAAGAATGGCACTAAGTTAATTCGTGAGAACCTTTCTTTTGCCTTTAACGATTTAGAGGGTAACGGATATTATAAGTTTGATAAAGACTTATCTCTACCAATGGCTCGACTAGGTAAGTTACACGAATACCTTAAATGGCTTAGTGCAGGGATAACGGGTGATGAATTAGATGTATTACTTGACTTAGCAGATAAAGCACTCACAGACGGATTAAAAACAGGTAAGAACGCATCAAAGATAGGTTTTATATTATCTGAGATTAAAGACCGTAAGAATATGGTTGTTCACGATGAGTTGTTTTATAATATTATAGCTTGTCAGATCATAAGACATGACGAGAATATAACTGAGTTCAATAATGAAATTCAGATGCAAAAGGTAGCGGCATTCAGAAGGTTAAACGAAGAGAACGACACTTTTTTTTTGAACATTCACGAATACTTAAAAGCATTGAACTGGTCAACTATTACAACGGACGAATTAAAGACCTTGTTAATAGGCTCAGTAACCCACCGACAAGCAACCGCAAAGATAGTGGAAAGTCTATTCGGTCAACTATCGGAAAGTCAAATAGCGACTTTAAGCAGTCACTTATGATAATCTCAGGTAATAGCATAACAGAATACCACGAGCTTTTGAAGTTAACAATAGAAGATTTCTTAATACGCTTTAGAACCTTTATAGACGACTTAGAATAATGGCAACCGAACAGATAATTGTAGAATACATTGCGGATATTCAAGGGTTTAAGGCTCAGTTAAAGGGAGTTGAGGACACTATGAAAAAGGTGGAAACGACTGGTAAGGAATCTGCTAAGTCTATACAAAAAGAATTTCAGAGTACTGGAGCTTCATTAAAAGAGGGTTTCAAAGACATAGCTACTTCATTAGGTTTAGCTTTTGGAGTACATAAGGTAATTGAGTTTGGTAAAGAAAGTATAAAGGCATTTGCAGAAGCAGAGCAAAACGCTAATAAATTAAAGTTCGCACTAGAGAAGATAGGAGGCGAGGGTTCGGCTGCATTCAAGAAGTTAATTGAACAGTCAGAGAAGTTACAAAAGAGTACAATCTTTTCAGACGATGCTATTCAGCAATCACAAACAGCTTTAGTACAATTCGGTTTAACATCTAAACAAGTAGAACAGTTAATACCTCAGATAGCAGACTTAGCGAGTGCAACGGGTACTGATTTAGCAAGTGCAACACAAAAAGCTATTCAAGGTATCAATGGACAAACGAGAGGACTTAAAGAGGTAGGTATATCGTATGCAGATACAGGTAGTAAGACGCAAAACTTAGCATTGTTAACTGAAAAGTTAACTAAGTTTAACGGTGCTTCTGCCGATGCAATGGAAACTGTAACTGGAAAAGCTAAAAGGCTAGAGAATGCTTTTGGTGACATTCAGGAAAAGATAGGTGAGTACTTAGTTAATGAAGGTGCAGATATATTAGATAACTTTGAAACAATATTTGGAGGACAGTCATTCGATGAGTTAAGCCTAAGAAAGCAAAAAGAGAAGATATTAGGTGTAATGGATGAGGTTAATACCAAGACCTTAGAGAAGATTGAAAAAGGTGAAATGACTAAGGAGAAAGCTATTGCAGATACTTCTAAAAACTTAGTAGCACTCTATAAGTCGAGAGGCGAACAACAAACCTTTGCACAACAAAAAGTAATTGATGCTCAGATAGTAAACCAAAAGAAGTTGTACGCTGAGTTACTTAATCTAGGTAAAGAGAATAAGATAAAAGAAGATGCAACTTTAGGAGGCGCAAAAGAAGATAATAAAGCTGCTGAAGATAAGTTAAAAGCAAAAGAAGATTCATTAAATGCTTTAACAGAATTAGATATTAAAGCCGATGCTGCAAGTTTAGCACAAACAGCAAAGACTGAAAGTGAGAAGATAGAGATATTAAGAGGTGCTGCAATTCAGGAGGTAATGGTAGCTGAGAAGGCTGCTATTGATGCTGGAAATGCTCGTATAGATGCTGAGTTAATAACGCAAAACGCATTATCAAATATCAATAAGACTTTTGATGACCAACAAGCGGTATTAGTTAAGAAACAAAACGAAGACGATTGGGCTGATGCTATTGCACAATCTGAAGATTTAGGTGATAAAGAGGCTAAGATAGCAGAAAAACAACAAGCTAAAAGATTAGATGCTCACTATAAAGCCGAAAAAGAGGCTTCTGAAAAAGAGAAGAAATTACAAGAACAAAAGTATCAAACACTTGGTACTTTAATAGATTCTTACGGTGCTGTTTCTGCTAACATTACTGAACAGAAAATACAAGATAGCGACAAAGAAACTGAATTAGCTATTAAGAATTTAGGCTACGAATTATCTGCTAAAAGAATAACGCAAGAACAGTATGAGGCTCAAATAGCTGTATTAGAAAAACAAAAGCAAGAGAAGCAGAATATTATACGCAAAGAACAGTATGAGAGAGATAAACAAATAGCAGTAGCCAAGATTATTATTGCAACGGCTCAGGCTGTTATATCTCAATTTGCTGAAACAGGATACGCTGGAGCTATATTAGCAGGTGTTGTTGGTGCTGCTGAATTAGCTATTGTATTATCACAACCTACACCTAAATTTGAAAAGGGTGGTAAAGTAAAAGGTAATAGACATAGTGCAGGAGGTACTTTAATTGAGGCTGAGCGTGACGAATTTATTATTAATCGTAACGATGCTATGAAGAATGATAAGCTATTAAAGGCTATCAATGAAGGCAATAGTGATAAGTATATCTTTGACCATTATATCGCACCGTCATTAAGAGCGCAACAAAAGAAACACTCAGAGGGGAAAGACGCTTCATTTGCTAAGAATTTAGCCAGTTCAATGAGTCTAAACTTTAAAGACCATAACTTACTAGACAGTATGAAGATGTCACGTAAGAATGATAAAGAAATAGCTATGTATATGGTTAGTGAATTAAAGAAAAATAATCGTAACCCTCGCAACTGGTAATGTTTAGATTCTATTTAAATAATACATTAGTAAGTGATCCGATTAATTGGTCTGAGTTTACAGAAACAATTGAGAGGGACGACTCTATTAAAGGTCTTTTACCTAAGTACGATAACTCTTTAAAGTTTAATGCTGGAGGCTATGATTTACTTTATACATTAATAAAAGAGTCGGGATTTTGTAATTTAGTAGAGCTAAAGGTAGAATATAAATGTACAGATAACGGTACTTATGTAAATATATTAGACGGTTACATATTTCTATCTGATTGTAAATTTAATTTAAATCAATGTACTGTAGAATGCGATGTAATGGATAACAATTACGGAGCTAGGATATTTAATAATAAGTCTATTGAAATATTCTTAGATAGTTCTCTTAGTAAAAATCTAACAACTATAACACCGTGTCCCTCTAAGTTAGTTACGTTCTTTGTCCCTTCTAGTGGATTGCCTGTAGTAACAAAAAGAAAAGTGTATGCTGTTTGGGATACATTAAGATACTTTGTTGACTGGATGAGTGACGGTTTAATTGATTTTGAAAGTGATTTCTTTGATTACACTTTAACCGTTACCGATAACACTCAAAGGAGGCTATCGGTATCTAGAGGCGATTTAATAAGAAACGTAGGAGCTGGAGCTTCGCCTTCATTCTCATTTGAAACACTATTTAAAGAGTTAAATAAAAAGTACCCTATCTCTTTTACTATATCTAAACAGGCTAATGGAAGACCTTTAATAAAAATAGAGAACGATAGCTATTTTTTAGGCTCTGACTCAGGAATAATAATTGATAGTATAAGTGATTTAACACAATCAATTAATAATCAAAACTTATTCTCAGAGATAAATGTAGGAGGTACTACTGTAGCTTATAATGCTGCTATTCACACAATACCGTACACCTACCCTATGTACTTTCAGAATGAGAGTTATTATTTTCAAACAGCTTGTAACATAGACAATAAATTAGATTTAGTATCTAGCTTTATTTGCGATTCAAATATAATAGAAGAGCTGGTTGCTACGAATACAACAAACGCTTCTTACGATTTAAATACATTCTTTGTAGAGGTAAGTTATAGTAATGGAGTTGGTGGAAATACAGCAGATGGTACTTCTTTATTAAGTAGTTCGGTATTGCCTTACTACTATAATGGCTTTTTAACTAATTTGGTTGTATCTCAAAACCAAGAAGTATACGCAGATTTAATACAGTATATTAATAGTAATGATATAGGGTTTGAAGCTACTAAACTAATACCTAACGCTTTTACTGGTCATGATTTAGTGGATTACTCTTATGGATTCGGAGGTATAATAAGCCCTTTGTCCTCGTCTACTGATTTAATCACATTTGAAGACGACTATACATTACCAAACCACGATGCTGGAGGTAACTATACTTTAAATTCAAGATATACAGCACCGTCTATTGGACACTATTATTTTAAAACAAATTTAGCTTTAGATATAACAACGGCTTTAACTAGCACACCGTTTAGTTCTTATATTAACCCTAATATTAAAATATCTTTTGATTTATACATTATAAAATACAATGCAGCTAATACAGTAATAGAAACATATACTAAAAATATTCCTTATGTAACTTTTATGCACACGGGAGGATACAATATAGATGGTGAAAAGGTTTTCTTTTTAGAAGTAGGCGATTATGTTAATGTAAAATTTAGGTGGACAAGTTTACCATTTAAAGCGTATGATGCAGCAGGTCATTACAATAACGCTCCTACTAATGGAAATGTAACGGTATTAGCAGGGACTTCTACCTATTTTAAAACAACCAGCACAGCAAGTAATGGTACTTTGACTTCAGGTAGTTCTTTAGATTATAACGTATACAAGTTAGAATTTAATAGACCTTTATCTAATGACGAATATAGCACATTAAAATTAGACTTATCTAAATCTGTTAATGTTAATTACAACGGATTAAACAATAAGATAGGGTGGATAAGAAAAACAACAAGGAATTTATACAACAGTTCAATGGAGTGGGAATTAATAAGCAACTCAACTAATAGTCAATAATGGCAACTTGGATACCTAATCAACCTGTATTTTTTGGTACAACAGATACTTGTACTAATGACGAGATAACAATAGAGCAGTTAGTAGATAATACAGATACAACTCAATTTCAGTTCAATATAGAGCCTTGTATTTCTGCTCAGCAATTAGTACCTGACCCTAACTTTGCAGATACATCGGACTGGGACTTAGGTAGAAATTGGACACAAACAGGCGGTCAAATTTGTTGTGCAGGTTCTTCTGTAGCTTCTGACATAACAAGTTCAATATACGAATTTACTAATGGTGGATATTATGTAATTACAATAGTAGTAGATAGCATATCTGTAGGAGGTTCTTTTTATGTAGATTTAGGCTCTCAGACTTTAGGTTATTTAACAGCTATTGGAACATATACTTTTTACGGTTTTCCTAATAACTTTTTTGGAGATACAGCTTTGCATATTTACCCTGCTATTGATGACTCTGAAATATGTATAGACAATATTACCTCTTACGAGATACTAACAAACTTTATCTTTGCTATTTATAACAGTAGTAACACTTACGTTACAGGAATATCATATAGCTCTAATCCTACTTACTTTACTTTTGTAGATGACACGGTAACGGTAACAATAGATTGGGCTACATTAGGACTGTCAAATAACTGTTATCATATTTGTATGTTAGACCCTTGTGAGAATACAGGAGGGCAAAACTACCCAGCAGTAATAGAAAACTCTACTATGACTTGGGACGGTGTAGATACACCTAACTGGACTTTATCTATTGCGTGGGGTTCTGCTGCTACTTATGTTTATGGAAATTACCCTGGAGCTTTGTTTGCTAATACTTTTTACCAAGATAATATATTTAATTCCTTTACAACTACTTATTCTATATATATTACCGTAACAGGTGGCTCAGCTATTGACTTAGATGTTTATTTTGGTACTAACTTAGTAGGCAATATAACTTCGATAGGCTCTCATACAATAACAGGAATACCAGCAGGTTCTTTTAGATTGACAGTAGCTATTGAAGGCGGTATAAATGTATTAGTTGATAGTATAAGACCTTTAGCTGTAACGTCTGCAAATTATATTTGCAACCAAACGTCAAACAGCTTTAGTGTTGGTGATTACTCAGAAGGTTGTACTAAATTAATTAATGCTTGTAATAACGAGAACGGCTTAGGGTTTAACTTTAACAATAGCGGATTCACTCCACGTATAAGATTAGAGGCTAAGTTAAAACAAGCAAAGTACCCACAAGAAAGGAATATCTACGAAGATAGTTTAGGTAAGAAAGGTGTTGTTTTCTTTAACGGTAAAAAGACAAAGAGCTTGGCGATAGATTTACAACCTGAGTATGTTCATGACTTTATGAGATTGATGGGAGGCTTTGATAACTTCTATATTGACGGTGTATTATACTTTGTGGAAGATGACGAGTATAGTGTAGAGTATTCAGATGTAAGTGATGACTTAGGTAAAGTACGAATAACAGTAAGTGAGAGAACGCAGAATGTTAAAAATATAAACTGTTCTGATACGCAGAATGTTTGTAACTTAGGGGTTGATTATTTACTACAAGGTGATGACTTAGCGCATAGAGTAGTTCAATCAGATGGTTATGGAATTTTAATAAACGGATAAAGAAATGGCAGACAAAAGTATACCTCAGTTAAATGCGCTAACAACACTAGCTGACACTGACTTGTTCCACATCAATAGTGCTAATATAGACTATAAGATGACAGGAGCTAATTTAAAACTAGCTATCAATGGGACAAGCTCAGAGATTATCTATAAAGCAAATTTAACTATTGCAACGGCTTCAGTATTAACATCTTTCGCTACTCCTTTATTGGTTGTCGCTGCTCCTGCTGCTGGTTATCATATTGAAGTGGTAAGAGCTTCAGCTAAGTTAACTTTCAATACTGCTGCTTATGCTACTAACTTAGATATGGAATTATATACAGATACAGCAACGATAGCACAACAATCAGTTAGGCTTTTAAATGCTACTGTAACGACAGATAGATTATTTTCTTACGTAGCTGTTTCGGGTGTAGCAGATACTCAGTTAATAACAGCAAAAGGATTATATGTTAGAACGAAGACAGGAAACCCGATAACAGGTGATTCTGAGGTTCGTATTTATGTATCTTATAGAATTGTTCAAGATTAAAAAATAGTAACTAAGGCGTTGTTTCTTTAGTGCGTTGTAGCCCATTTGTTCAAGGCTTAATTGAATGATAAAATTCTAAATTAAAAAAAATGTCAGTAATAAATTACAGTCACTGTTCAGATCCGTTAGGGACACACTCCCTAAATGACTGTGGGGACGAGTTATTAGCTGGAGGTAGTGGAATTATCTTGTTCGATGCAAGTACAATCCTAACAGACCCTTCAAATGGTACTCAGATTCTCACAGAGATTGCAGCAGGAAGAGCGGTCAAGCTCGATAACGTAAAGATTGGAATTGATGACCCAAGTCCAGTAGAGATTGAATCTAATATTGTTGGAGGTACTACAAGAGTTGTAACTTACAACCGTACAGGAACTATTATAGATGCAAACGTAAGTAATCTTAACGTAACATTCTATAACAGCGTCTTTAACGGACGTAAATATGCAGCAGCGATTATCTATTTAAAAGGAACAGAAGAAAGTAGCCAAACTTTGGTTTACTACATTGATTCTGATATTTCTTTTACTGGAGGTCTTCCAATTAAGAACAACAATGACGATACAATGAAGTTTACAGGAAAATTCACATGGAGAAAGTTAGCTATGCCGACTTTACCGAATGCTCCAGTATCTATCTTTATCACAGGGTAGTTTTTAAATTAAAAACAGAAAGCCGTGCAAATAATGTACGGCTTTTTTGTTTTATATCAAATAAGTTTTGTATATTTGCATCAATGAGTCACGGTGTTATTATCTTATCTTTAAAGAAGCCTTCTTATTCACAAGGAGCGTTCAATCTTGCTTTATCAATTAAGCATTACAACCCTGCTATTAACATTACTTTAGTTACCGATAACGAACACCAAAAGCATTACAGACCTGAGCATTATTTAGTATTTGATGCAATAAAAACTATTAGCCCTAGTCATTACATTGATAGCGGTATGTTTCAACCTGCATTAGCTAAGATTAATATTAATAAATATTCTCATTACGATAAGACTTTATACATTGATGCTGACTCTTTAGTATTACAAGATTTACAGCCTTTATTTGATAAGTTAGACGGTAATGATTTTAAAGGTAATGTTTTAGATAGTTATGTACAATGGACTGACTCCGAAACGTATAAAGACTTCTTTGGAATAGAGCAAGGCATTATGATTAATTCGTCTTGGTTTTACTTTGAGGGTAACAGCGTATTTGAACAGGCTAATAAGTTTTACTCTAAAGGTTTTGATGCTGAGAAAGTATTTCCTAAGTGGGGCTTAAGTTATCCTGACGAGTTATTCTTTAATGCTTCAATAATGAAGTTAGGAATAGATGTTAAGGTAGATTACGAGCCTATGTTTTTCGGTAATCTAATAGATATACGATCACTAACACAGCTTCAAAACGATTTCTTTATGCTTACATTATACGGAGGGCAAAAGACTGTTAGAAGCACTTATATTGAGTTTTACGATAGGTTATGTTTTAGTATGTGTACACAAAAAGGGATAGAACATTATTTTAAAGCAAGGAATTTACTAACAGGAAAACACGTAACAAATAAATGATATACGAGGTAGATTTTAACTGCATTAATGGAGATACTACAGTTATAAAAGGAAAAGAAGGTTTTAGTCTTATGGTTTTTTATTCAGGAATTAAATTATTTTATACTTATGTTTGCCTTAACTAGCATCGCACCTAAACACACGAACGAAGGAATACAAAAGACGGCTGTAGACAGTTGGATAGCTTGTGGTATGAATGTATTTAGCTTTAACAATAAAGAAGAGTGCGAACTATTAGCACCTTTATACCCTAATGTTACTTTTGTTCCCACTTTGAGAACTATGGAGTTAACATTCAATAGACCGTACCCTTCTATCAATGCTATGTTAGACTGGGCTAAAGAGCAAAAGCATTTACACTTCTGTATAATTAACTCAGATATTGAATTAAGAACAGACCAAGCAACTATTGATAGAATAGCTACTGAAATGGATAAATCTATTGTATTAGTTAATAGAGTAAACCATAATGGCGATTATGTAGGAGCGCAATACTTACAAGGTATAGATGCTTTCTTTATTCATAAGAAATGGATGCACTTATTTAGCCAAACAATATTTTGTATAGGTCAATGCCATTATGATTACTGGATTCCTTATTCAGCAAGCCAAAATGGTATAACAGTAATCTTTGTAAAGCAAGATATAGCGTATCACTTAAACCACCCTGCACAATATAACCATGACCAATGGTTAAAGACAGGACGTTATTTAATTTGGGAGTGTAATCTTTATCAGTTTAATAGTACACAAGATGTCGGAAGAATGAGTACCTTTGTATTCAACTATATTTATACTAATGCAAAAAGAAGAGTAATATGATGGATATTTTTTACAAGACCTACGATAAGGATATTGAATGGCTTAAGTACTCTCTTAAATCGCTTACAAAGCACGTTAAGGGATATAATAATATTGTTATATTAGTGCCTAACAAAGAGCTGTTAAACGGTGTTGAATTACCTGAGAGAACTATTGTAAAAGAAGTTATTGAATATGGTAACGGGTATTTATTCCAGCAAGTTTGTAAGATACAAGCGCATAAGTATTGCGATTCGGAGTTTATACTCTTTGCTGACTCTGATTGTATTTTCGATCACGATATAAATGTACAAGATTTCGTAGCAGATAAAAAACCTGAGATACTATACACTCATTATTCTAAAGTTGGTGGGGGAATTATTTGGAAAGAGCCTACCGAAAAATTCATAAAGGAGCGTGTTGATTATGAAATGATGAGGCGAAACTGTTTAATATACCATCGAAGCACACTTGTAGCTATCGAGAAATATGAACCTAACCTGGAATATATTATAATGAAATCTAATAGGTTTTCAGAGTTTAACGCAATGTCTATTTATGCGTGGACTTATGAAAAGGATAAATATAACTTTATTAATACTGACGAATGGGAGTACACAGAACCTAAAGCAATTCAATTATGGAGCCATTGTAAGAATGGAGATAGTGAAGAACATAAGCAGGAGTATAAAAGAGCCTTAGAAACAATTAATAGAATATTTGAATTAAATTTAACTCAATTATAATATGGACGTAAACGGTCAAATTGCATTCGAGAGAGATACATTTATTCCTAAAGAGATACTTAAGTTAAAGAAAAAGTTTAACCTAAAGAAAGTACTAGAAACAGGTACCCAATACGGAGCTTCTTTAGAATGGTTCGACAATAACTTTGAATTAGCTTTAGGGTGTGAGCCATTTGAAGAGTTCTACGATATAGCTAACAAAAGAGCTAAGAATGTTTTTAATCAAAACTCAATAGATTTCTTAACAGGTATTAAAGAGTATAAAAACACGTACTTAAATGACACGTTAATTTATATTGATAGCCATTGGCACGGTACACCATGTCCTTTAAAAGATGAATTAGTATTGATTGCTGAGTTAAATATTAATCCAGTAATTGTTATTCACGATTTTAAAGTACCGAATAAAGACTTCGGTTTTGATGCTTATGATTATGAGTTATGTATAGAAGAGATTGAAAGTTTACTACCTGCTATTTATCCGAATGGTTACGACTACCATTATAACAAAGAAGCCGACGGTGCAAATAGAGGAATAATATTTATTTATCCTAAGAAATGAAGAAGGTGTTAATCTTAGTTCTTAGTTGTGAAACACCACCTTATAATAAGATGGTAGATACTAGTAAACAAACTTGGGATGCTGTAGAAGTTGACGGTGTTGAAACTGTTTATTATTTCGGTAATCATAACGATAAAAGAACCGATTTAAACTGCGTCTATTTGCCTGTTAATGAGTCTTTACATGATATGGGGGAAAAGACAGTACAGGCTTTAGAATGGGCTTTAAATAATAAAGACTTTGATTATATCGCTCGTATTAATTCTAGTTGTTATGTAGATAAAAATAAATTGCTAGTTTACGCTCAAACTTTACAGAAAGATAATTTATTTGAAGGGTTATTAGTTAAACGTCCCGAATCTTATGATTTTATATGGGGCGGTGGTCAATTTCTAATATCTAAAGATGTAGTTCAAATGATTATTGATAATAAAACAGAGTGGAATCATTCGTATATGGAGGACGAATCATTAAGTTTATTGGTTAATAAATTATCTATTCCTTTTACCGATGGTTCTGCTTGTTCTATTAATATGCACGGCAATAAATGGCTACTATTATCTTATGGCAACGGTGAAAGTATAGAGTTTACAGACTTTAAAGATATTAAAGATAGTCCTCACTACTTTTATAGAGTTAAGCAGGACGGTAAAAGAAATTTTGATGAATACATAATGAAGCAAATGTATGCTAACAGCTAAAGAGCAAGCCGATAATATGTGGCGAATCCATAACTTCTACTGGGTAGATGAGGATTTAATCGCTAAGCAAAGAATCTGTTTACATATTACAGAGATAATACGAACCTTAAAAAAGTACGGAATTAAAGATAGTGAATATTGGAATGAAGTTAAAAAACTAATATACGAAATGAATGATTAACACGATAGAAATAAAACACCAGCAATTTGCAAGAGGTAGCTATTCAACAGGTAGCGGTTCTGAAGTAATATTAATTGTAGGTTCATGTAGAGCCGTTCCATACTTGACCTACCTTAACGATTGGAACAACCAAAATAGTAACAGATTTACTATTCATTTTATTGATCCCTTTAATTGGAACTGGGACATGGCAGAGAATAGAACAGACTACGAAGCCGAATTAATTAAACAAGAATCAAATAAAACATTACTTGAAACACTATCTAAAACAAGCATATTTATTCATGAGTACTATGGTAACGCAGAAATGTTTAACTGTGATAAAGAAGCGAAAAAGAATATCTATCAATTCGGACTTAGCCCGACAAAGGATATTACGCTACCCAATTACAACGATATATTTGTGTTGACACGAGAGATAGTATCATTTGATATGACTATACGTAAATTAGCTATTCAAGATTATAATGTAAACGGTCAACTATCTGAATACACGTTAAGCCAAATTGATAAGGTAAGAGAAAACAATTTACAGAGGTTCTACGATATTTGTAGTAAAACAAATTTTCCTGAATTTGCTGAGATATTTGCTAATGGGTATAAACAAAAACGATTCTTTTGGACGTTCAACCATATCTCAAAAGAGTTTAATCAAATCATATTTAAATTGATGAATGATAAGCACTTACATTTAGATTTAAGTTCTTACAATATGTCAAATGTAGACTTATACGCAAATAATTATACTTATCTTTGTGAATATGATAAAGGTTATAATTGGAACGAAGAAATAAAACCACTAAAGGACATATTATGAAAACACTAAAAGAGATTTTTGCACGTATTGGGAACCATACAGGAGTAGATATAGGATGCAACGATAAAGATGGGATTCACACGTACGTAGACACTTACGATAAACTATTTGCACCGTTTCAAAAAGGTTGCTCATTCATGGAAATCGGATTAGCTTTAGGCGACTCTATTGATTTATTCGATGAGTACTTTGATAACTCTGAGATTGTTGGAGTAGATATTAGTGTAGTTTTTGCACCTAAGAAGTATAAAAATGACGTTGCTATATTAGAAGCGGATGCGACTAAAGCTAACTTCTTAAAGAATATTGAATTTAAAACTTTTGATATTATCGTAGAAGATGGAAGCCACATGACTCAAGACCAGATAGATACGTTTAACTTATTGAAAGGCAAGATGAATAAAGGCGGGTTATATATTATTGAAGATATTTTAGCTTTAGATATTGAGAGAAGTAAGTACGAAAGATTGCACTCTAATTGTGAAATAATTGATATGAGAAGTAATGGAAGATTCGACAATGTTTTAATTGTTTATAGATTTTAATATGGTAGCTAAACCGCACGTAAATTGTAGAGTATGTAACTCTGACAAACTATATAAGTATTTAGATTTAGGATTAATGCCAATGGCTAATAGTCTATTTAAAACATCTAAAGAGGCTAAAGAAGCACCACGTTATCCGTTACAAGTAATGTTTTGTGATGAGTGCGGACTTTCTCAATTATCGGTAGTTGTTGACCCTGAAGTGCTATATTCTTATTATACTTATCGTAGTTCAATAAACGGTGGTTATGTAAAGCATAGTAGACAAATGGCTAAAGACTTAGCTAAAAAGTTTAACTTAACTAAAGATAGTTTTCATATTGACGTAGCAGGTAATGACGGGGCTTTATTAAAAGAGTTTAAATCTGAGATAGGTTTAAAGGTATTGAATATTGATCCAGCTAAAAATCTTTGCGATATAGCACGAAAAGAGGGTGTAGATTCTTACGCAGACTTCTTTAATTACGAGAACTCTAATATAGTTTTATCTTCATTCGGTAAAGCGGATCTAATTACAGCTACAAATGTATTTGCTCACGTAGATAATGTAACAGACTTTATAAGAGCAAGTAAAAACCTTTTAAATAAAGACGGTGTTTTAGTATTAGAGTTTCCTTATCTTGTAGACTTTATTGAAAATACAGAATTTGATACTATTTATTTTGAGCATTTATCTTATTTTAGTTTAATGCCTATTATTAGATTATGTTCTAATTTAGGAATGAAAGTTATTGATGCTGAGAAGCAAGACATTCACGGAGGCACTATAAGAGTAACAATATCACATGAAGAGTCAAGTCATATAGTAACGGGTAACGTAAGCACATTTGTAAGAAACGAGTTAAAGAAAGGTTATAATAAGTTAAGCACTTATTTAAACTGGTCTGATAAGGTTTATGATAACATCCAAAACTTAATAGATAATTTAGAGGCTATAAAAGATAATGGAGAAAGTGTAGTAGGTTTTGCTGCAAGTGCTAAAGGTAATACTTTGTTGAATAGCGCAAAGGTAGATAGTAGATTAGTAAAGTTTATTATTGACGAAACACCAGAGAAGATAGGTAGTTATGCAGCAGGAACTGGAATAAAGATAGTAAGTAAAGAAGATTTAGCTAATGTTGATGTTGACTTTATGTTGATATTAGCTTGGAACTTTAAAGATGAGATAATGAATAAGATGAATAGTATTTATAAAGGTAAATATTTAATTCCTATTCCTACTTTAGAATGTATTTAAAAAGGGCAGCTATCTATTTCTAATTTATCTTTGTACGCATATTTGCGTAGTTTAATAAGTCCTTTTTTAGAGCCGTTTATTATAATAGATATGCTGCCGTTATTATAAATCTTCTTAATCGGTTTGTCGTTTAAAAAGAAGTTTCCTTTTAAATCACAGTAAAGGTTTTCAAAACCGTGAAATCTAAATATATCTGTCATTATTAGTTACTTAATTAGCATAAACATTCCTTAATCACTATGTTATAAGCAATAAAAAATTACTGCTTTTCGTTCCTTTCAATCCATTTTTCATACACCTTCAATACTGGCATAAAATAAATTACCATTGCTATTGAAATTCCTTTAGCAAAAATGTAATCAAATGTTTTTTCTAATTCAGATTGTGGTAATTTATTCCACCCGAAATAAGTATTGTAGGCTATGAAAAATATCACTAAAGCCATCATACATCTTGTTGCAAATTTTATCGTTTTCATTCCGTAATTTTTTACAGCTTATAACAAAGGCTAAAAAGCAATTGCCACTAGGCGTGTTATCAAGCAGTATTTGTTAATAGGCAACTGCTTTTAGCCTCAACCGTTAGTCTAGTTTACCTTTATAAAACTCTATTAAACCGTTCATTATCTGCTTGTAATACACTTCGCTATCTACTC
>CAYGZC010000137.1:0-7809 GCA_964354225.1 uncultured Chlorobiaceae bacterium
TCCGGCTATGAACAAGTTCGATATTATCAAAGAACATATCTTGAACAGCTTTTGAGCAATTGGTTTATTACTAATTTTTTAAAATTTTGTATCTGTTTCTGTAAATCTATCTTTATCTCTAATTTTTCAGATGTCTCTAAAAACTAATAACTAATAACTAAATAAATTAGCGTAACTTCGGCTGCTGTCTTTGCACGAAACTGGTAATTTCTAATCCAGAGAACAGTCGCTTTGAACTGCGCCCCAAACGGGGCGTGGTTTGAAAGCGCTTCTTTGGAAGGTATACCAGTACCTGTGCGAAGGGCGTAAGTAGATCACGCCCTTTGTTGTTTCAGGTACGATACCTTCCCATAATCAGCGGATCTTAAAGCAACCAGTGGTAGTCGCAGACTTTATGTCTGCGTACATGGAAGCGCACCCGTGAAGGGTGCGGCTACCGGGGATTGCTAAGACACACCGAAGCTCCCAAGAATCTCTACGGAGCAAATGAATAATCCTTTACGATACGACCAGCATGGTCGCTTACTTTCCGACGCAGAATTCATTCAGCGTGTAGCTGAGGCAGTTGCTGCAAATGTGATTGCCCACTACGAGTGCGGCTTCACGAAAGACGATCTCAAAGTTGGCGTTACTCCTGAGGGATGCATTGTAAGCACAACGAAAACATACTTTGAAACTCCAATCCCCAACCGATTAACACCAGACGAATACAAACGACTCGGCAATACTCTCGCTTCTCTCCTCGATGCAATTGATGCGAAGAAGTTAGATATAAAGACGATCGAGAGGATAAAGCGGGAGAATAATGTGGAGGAGAAGAAACAGGCAATTGAAAAGGCTAAGAGGGAGTCCAAGTAGATGGCGAAGAAATCCAAATACTTGGATTGGTCCAAAGAAGAATTAATCAAACGGATGGAGGCGCTTGAGAAACGCAAACGTTACGGCTTGGTGTGGGATGAGGAGTGAACGAAGGAAAAATTTGAAGCTGATGCTGAGGGCAAGCTTCCTGTTCTCAAGGAGGTAAAGTCCAAAGAGATAAAGACCGACCCAGAGGAACCGACACATATTTTAATTGAGGGCGATAACTACCACGCTCTTTCAGTTCTCGCTTACACACACGAAAAATCTATCGATGTCATATACGTCGATCCACCTTATAACACGGGTAACAAATCTTGGAAATACAACAATGCGTATGTCGAAAGGGACGATGCATTTCGACACAGCAAATGGTTGTCCTTCATGCAAAGACGGCTGCAAGTTGCAAAGCGTCTCCTGAAAGATACCGGGATCATAATGGTCACAATTGATGATTATGAGGCACATACTCTTCGTCTGTTGATGGATGAATTATTTGGAGAACAGAATCGGCTTGGAACAATCACAATTGTCAATAAGCCCGAGGGTCGTACTGACGACAAGTTTATTCCCACAGCGCACGAATATATGTTAGTCTACGGTCGTAATTCGATGCGCTGCAACATCAACAAGCTCCCTGTTTATGATGATGATTACTACGAGAAATATCCTTTGGAAGATGAAATCTCAAGATACAAATTGAAAGAGTTAAGGCGTGGCGGGGCAAATTCTCGACGCACTGACAGGCCGAATTTATACTTTCCACTCTATTACAACCCTGATGAAAATCACCTCACGATCAGAAAAAACGGTGGGGGTTACTTGGAAATTCTCCCAATCGATTCTAAAGGAATCGAACGATGCTGGCGGTGGGGAAAGCAACGCATTGAAGAGAACATTTCAGAATTGGTAGTAAGAACCGTGTCGGAGAAATTAGCTGTCTATGTTAAATCACGGGCAATTAGCGCCCTCAAGGCGACAACCGTCTGGAGTAGTCCAAAATACAATCCTTCTTCCCACGGCACAAAGCTATTAGCTGAAATACTTGGAAAAAGTAAGACGTTCGATTATCCAAAGTCACTTTATGCTGTTAAGGATGCGTTAGCAATGTCATCAGGACCAGACTCTATCATTCTCGATTTTTTTGCTGGCTCAGGAACAACGGGTCACGCAGCGCTGGAACTTAATACACGAGAGGAAGGGCGTAGACAATTTATTCTCTGTACAAATAATGAGAACGGTATATGTGAAGATGTTTGCTATCCACGTATCAAGAATGTAATCAAGGGTTACAAGACATCCAGAGGAAAAACTGTTAGCGGGCTGGGTGGTAACTTTAAGTACTACCGCACTTCCTTCGTCCCATCCGAACCGACCGATAGGAACAAGGAACTTCTCACCAAAGAAGCAGTCGAGATGCTCTGTCTTCGTGAGAACACATTTGATCTAGTCTCAGAGAACGAGACTATGAAGGTTTACCGCAACAAAGACCGTTATACTGGCATCATCTTCGACCAGCTTTCAATCCAGAAATTTAAGAAGATGGCAAGAAAATTTGAGAAAGCGGTGAGTGTCTATGTCTTCTCTCTCGGCGACGATGATTTCGCCGATGAGTTTACCGATATGAAAAACAAGGTCAAAGTCTGCTCTATTCCCGAAGCAATCTTACGTGTGTATAGGAGGATTTTCCAATAATGCAATTAAGACAATACCAACAAGAAGCAATAGATGAACTCAAACTGAAAGCCAACAAGTTGCTTGAGCTTCAAGGAAACAAAACAATCGTTTTGGAAGCGCCAACCGGCTCAGGCAAGACAATGATAATGGCAGAATTCCTCAAGGAATTCGTTGAGAGCCGGGCAGATGACCGTAAGTTTTCTTTCGTATGGACTGCCCCACGTAAACTTCATGATCAAAGCAAAGAGAAGCTTGAGCAGTATTATTTTGATAGTAAAGCTCTCCGCTGCTCCAATTTTGAAGACTTAACTGACAAAGAAATCGGAGAGAATGAAATACTCTTTCTCAACTGGGAAAGTATTAACAAAGCTGACAATATCTACATAAGGGAGAACGAGACTGACTATAATCTTTCCCACATCATCTCGAACACCGTTGACCGAGGCAGAATAATCATTCTTATCATCGATGAAAGTCATTTTGGTGCTACAACTGAAACCTCTTTGGGTCTAATTCAAATGTTACAACCAAAGATTGCTATTGATGTTTCCGCCACTCCTGAGATACAAAGAGACGAGCACGTGAAAGTTTACCGGGAGAAGGTGATTACCGAAGGAATGAT
This sequence comes from uncultured Chlorobiaceae bacterium, assembly GCA_964354225.1. GTDB lineage: Bacteria > Bacteroidota > Ignavibacteria > UBA10030 > SZUA-254 > CAYGZC01. The sequence continues at coordinate 3,158 of CAYGZC010000137.1, forward strand.
CAAGAAACAAATAGCTCTCAATCCGGGATTCAAGAACATCATCCAACAACAGCGAGCAGGAGAAGTGGAAATTTCGAGTAGCGCAGCGGAAACAACAAACGAGCTTGTGATAAAAGTTGCTCTCCAAAAGCGTCAAGATCTACAAGCGGTTTTGAAAGCCGTCGGCTCGGATGTCAATCCGTTGATGCTCATTCAACTTCCGGATAGACGGCAAGGTGTAGAAGACGTACAAGATGAGGTGGTTCAGATTCTGCAAGACAAACACTCCGTTACTTTCGCCAACGGCAGACTCGCAAAATATCTCTCAGGAGAAGAAAACAAAAAAAATCTTGAAAACATCACCAAGAACGACAGTGAAGTTGAGGTAATGATCTTCAAACAGGCAATCGCATTAGGGTGGGATTGCCCACGTGCGAGCATTCTGGTTTTATTCCGTGATTGGAAGAGCATTACATTCTCTATTCAAACAGTGGGGAGAATTCTGAGAATGCCCGAGTTGAAACATTATGATAACGATGTACTCAACACTGGCATTGTTTATACAAATCTAAGCGATATTGCTATACAAGAAGACATTGCAGGTTCATACCTGACGATCAATTTTTCAAATAGGAAAGCAATCTACAAAAATATCAGCCTACGTTCCGTGCACTCAAAGCGGTTCAGGGAAGAAACACGCTTGAATTCTCAATTTATCATAGATTTTCTTTCTGCAACCAAAGAACTTAACCTTACTCAAAGGATCAATACCAACATAAAAGAAATTTATGCAACCCTCATCACGGATGGTATTATTACCAATCCAGACAAACCCTTCGAGCATTTATCAAGCAATAAAGATTTGTTCGAGGAGCATTCTGGCGAGATCGTTCAGGTTACTCAGACTGAGAAAGAGGTGCAAATCCGCTTTGACCTATTCATCCGTGGTAGCCTCACCCCATTTGCTCCAGAGAAACGTTCTATCGGAAGGGTGAAAGACTCGATCTACCGTTTCTTCAAGAACGAGTTCCCAGTAATGTTTGAATGGGGAGGTGTAAATAGCCAGATGGTAGTGCTCTCCCCAAAGAACCAACAAGGTTTTATCGATGTAATCAACCGAGCGAAGGAAATATATCAAGAGAACGTCGGCAAGGGTAAGAAGGAACTTGTGACAGACGAAGGATGGGAAGTACCGAACTCCATCAACTTCAATAACAATTTCACGCTCAGAAATATAAAGCGTAGTATTCTTGATCCATTCTTTGAAGCCAATGGAGCTTCCTGTCCGGAAAAGGATTTTATCGAATACCTTGAAACAAAATCAGATGAAATTGAGTGGTGGTTTAAGAACGGTGATCAAGGTGAGCAATTCTTTGCGGTACCTTACACAGAAAATAGTCAAGAAAAACCTTTCTATGTTGATTGGATAGTAAAATACCAAAACGGGAAGATAGGTTTATTCGATACAAAGGCAGGCATCTACGCCGATAAAGCTAAAGATAAAGCAGAGGGTTTGGCAAAGTACATCAAAGAAGAGAATGCCAAAGGCAAAAATATTTTCGGTGGAATCGTTATTCGCAAAGATGGAAGCTGGAGATTAAATGATAAAGAGTTATATCGCTATGATGAAAAGGATTTATCTGATTGGAAATATTTATAATCGCTACTCTTAATTTTTTGCAGTAATTTTTTTGAGGAATGATAAATGTATAATTTGAGAATCCCAAATAAAATAAGTCAATGGAAAAGGGAGGAGAAATCAGCATGAAATTGTCAGACATTCGATATATAAAAATACCATTTACACTTTATGATCTATTTGGCTATCTTTTACCGGGCCTTTTATTCTTTGCACTTTTTCCGATTACTTATGATTTTTCAAAAATCATAGATATTGCTTCAGAATATATAAGAACGGGTAACTATTGCGAGAGAAATTTTTTATTGTTGCAGATTCGAGATACCTTAAGTATATCTCCGTGGCTATTATTATTTTATTGCATATTGATAGCATACTTGGTTGGGCACGTTATTGCAGCTCTTAGCAGTTTGATTTTAGAAAGGATTTTTGTCGAGAAGTTTTTAAAATATCCAGCCGCGAATATGTTTGGAATTAGAAAATATCAAGGCTGGCTTGAAAATTTTATATTCAAAACTATAAACAGGATTCGTGGATGGAAACATATCAAAAAAATCATTTTCTCAAACTATAGGAGATCTTATTCTGAGGATTTTAGAGAATCATTTGAAAAGACTTTCAAGGAAACTTTCGATCTTAAGGTTAATGATCAGAGTGACATATTTTGGTTGTGTTTTTCATTTGTGGGCCAAAATTGCCCGATAACATTTCAAAGAGCATCACATTTTCTAAATTTATATGGATTTACAAGAAATTTAAGTATGATGTTTTTCCTTTTTGGAATCACAATGGTTATATTAGAGTCAACTAATTCTATTCCAATAAAATGGTGGTTAATATCGATTTATTTATTCCTTGGATTATCTTTTTTCTGGCAGTATTTAAAATTCTTTAGAAGACTGAACGATGAAGTATATCGAGGTTTTGTTAGCTTTGTAAAAACAAAAGAAAAATTTGGCGAGTCGGCAGGGAACATAGAAGAAGTATGATTAATGAATTATCATCCGCGCTACGCTTCTGTCATAAAGTGGTTCATGCCGTTGAGTATTACAGAGAAAGTAGAGTATACCTTGAAGGTGGACTCCATTTAATGTTACCTCACTACCCCTACCACATAAATCCTGAATCATTTCTCTAAAATCCTCTCCGCTATAGGTGGACAGACATCATCAATCCCCCATCTTTATCTCACCACGCACTCCCAAAACTCATCGAGATATAAAATCCTCCAAACTGTGTTTTCACCGTATTCCACATGCTTCGTATCCCGCTGCTGTATGGTACGTAGTAGTAACGTAAATTTAAACCTAACAGGGTCGATCGTTCGGAGCCAAAGTATGAGCCGATACCAACATATCCGCCCGCTGTATATTGTGGATGACCTTTGCCGAGAGCCGAAAAGTATTCATCATTGTAGGGAAACACATAAATCATTGTTGGTCCAACGGCCGCATCAATATGCGGACGAAAATTATCCATTATCTCGTCTTTGAATAACCGATATTGTATACCTGCATATAATGGAATCACAAGAAAGCGGTTGATTTTTCCCGGAACATAAGTTGTATAGTCATATGGATTGATATACAGTTCCTCATTTTCATCCCCAGATTCAGAGATCGAGAAATCCATAAAGCCGGAGAAGGTCTCGGTGTATTCATGTCGATAAAATGCTCCTAAACCGAAACCGTTCGTTGAAATCAAAAGATTAACACCCCAGGCATGTTTTTGATAAATTGAATCTTGAGCATCGAGATGCATATTTGATCCGAGAAGCATTATCGGAATGAACAGTATTTTTAATATTCTAACCATAAATATTTTAGAGGATCTTCTTAATAAATATAACAATTATTCTATTAAAAATATTCCAAATTTAAGATATTTTGTCTCAGACATCGATGGGAGAACAGGATGATCGGGTGCAGCACCACGCCATTCGAGCATGCTGATCTTCTTGCCCAAATTATTGGCACATTCGTTGATAATTTCCAAGAAAATTTCTTCCGTTATATGGTATGAGCACGAAGCCGTTGCAAGTATGCCGCCCGGTTTCAAAATTTTCATGGCATTCGAATGGATTTCTTTGTAGCCTCGCTTTGCCTTGCGTACCGTCTTCTTATTTTTCGCAAACGAAGGAGGGTCGAGATTGATAACGTCAAATTGTTTCTTCTGGTTAGATGCTTGTTCGAGGAACTCAAATGCATCACCTGTCAGGAATTGTGTTTTCAAATCAAACTTATTCAGTTTTATATTATTATTTGCTCTTTGTATGATCGGCTCTGATATATCTATGCCTAAAACATTCGATGCATCAGCATAAGCAGCATTGAGCGCGAAACCACCTTCATTACAGAAACAGTCGAGTACCGATGCACCTTTAGCGTATCTACGAAATGCTTTGCGGTTCTCACGCTGGTCGAGGAAGAAACCAGTTTTCTGTCCTTCGAGTAAATCAATTCTGTATTGAACACCATACTCGGATATTGTTATCGGTTCAAGTGTACCTCTCAGTACTCCCTTCCGCTGATCTAATCCCTCAACCGTTCGGATAAGTGATTCGTTGCGCTCGACTATTCCTTTGGGATGGAATAGCGATTCAAGAACATCACAGATAAGCGTGAGACGCTTATCCATACCAACAGAGAAAGTTTGAATTGAAAAATAATCGTTAAACTTGTCGATGATAAGTCCAGGCAAAAAATCTCCTTCACCGTGAACAAGCCGGTACGTTTCTGAATTCGAATAAATTCTTTTCCTTAGCGCATGCGCACTTTCGATTCGCTTTTTAAAAAACTGGAAATCGATTTCTTCTTTTTCCCTGGTAAGAAGTCGAACGGCGATGAGCGAATTGGGATTGTATACACCTACCCCTAAGAATTTACCAGCTTGGTTATGAAGTTCAACAAGATCGCCGGATTGAGGTTCCCCCTTCACTTCAGCAATCTCATTGCTGAATCCCCAGAGATGGCCATTTAATATGCGATGATCTTCGTTTTTTTTGAGGATGACTATTTTGCTCATTCATTAGCCG
>CAYGZC010000138.1:0-7952 GCA_964354225.1 uncultured Chlorobiaceae bacterium
CGCCCACGATCTTGCAACAGGATTCAAACCACTTTCGATCATGGAGAGATACATCAGCTCTTCAGGTACATTTTCTTCACGGAATGCTCTTTTCATCATCGGGAAATATTTCCCACCTTCATACAGCCAATGCTCGAAGTGATGTTTACCGCGTCCCTGAAAGAAGTCTATGTTCTGCTCCACATGTCCGTTGATCACCAAGGGTACAGTTGTCGTTGAGATGATCTTCCTCGGCGTATCTTCATCAAAACCTTCGTGCGCCTCATCGATCTGATTTAATTTTTGGCGCAAGGCAAAGATCGAGCTTTGGGCTCCTAAACTGTCTATCTTTGCGATGTATTTCTCATAATCCTCGACCACACTATGGCTCAAATCATTAAAATCTTGATTATTCTCGATACTCGGATAATATGCTAATTCATTTAGAATGCCGATTGCATACTCAAATTCATATGACGTTTGGAGAGAATCACCCAATTCACCTGCATCAAGTGCATTCTGATAATGCTGACGGGCTGCTTCTAACATCTGGGCGGTAACGGCATCATAATTGGAATCTGCAACGAACCTATCGGAGATTGCCGCCTCCATGTCATCTTTCGAAAGTGTATCTGCGAAAGTGGATTGGAGAGTGACGGGTTGAGGAGGTATCAACGGAAAAGAAGACTTAGTTGCCCTTTCTGAAGAGCAGCTAACAAGAACGAGGCAAAAAACTATTAATACAAAAATCTTCTTCAATATTCTCTCTCTGGATATTTCTGAATTCAATATTTACAATTGTGAAAATATAAAGGATTTGAGGTAGAATGTCAAGGACTTTCTTAGGAATTAGTGATAAATGTCATTTTATAGTGGTATGTTCCCATGCTTTTTCTTCGGATTGGCATCAACTTTATTCTCGAGTGCTTGCAAAGCACGAATTAATTTTGGTCTTGTTTCGCTTGGCTCGAAAATATCGTCAAGATAACCGCGAGCTGCAGCGATGTAGGGATTGGCAAATTTTTCCCGGTATTCCTCAACCTTTTGAGCTAATGCTTTTTCTTTATCTTCTGCTTTCTCGATTTCTTTTTTGAAAATTATTTCAACCGCACCTCGTGGACCCATAACTGCAATCTCAGCCGAGGGCCATGCAAAGTTGAAATCGCCCCGTATATGTTTCGAGTTCATAACATCGTACGCACCACCATATGCTTTGCGTGTAATAACTGTCACTTTAGGTACCGTTGCTTCACAAAATGCGTAGAGAAGTTTTGCTCCGTTTTTAATGATACCCCTCCACTCTTGATCAGTTCCGGGCAAGAAACCGGGTACATCCTCAAATACTACAAGTGGAATATTGAACGCATCACAGAAACGAACGAAGCGTGCACCTTTGATTGAAGAATCAATATCAAGAACACCTGCAAGTACCGATGGTTGGTTGGCAACTACACCAACCGACCGACCACCCAGCCGCACGAATCCAACAATAATGTTTTGAGCATATAATTCGTGGACTTCATAAAAATCGCCGTCGTCAACTATCAACCGAATTACATCTTTCATATCGTACGGCTTGTTTGGATTTTCGGGTACGATGGAGTTTAGCTTTTCTTCCTTGCGATTTGGATCATCTTTCGATTTAATGAATGGTGTATCGTCTAAATTGTTTGAAGGAATATAACCCACAAGTTTCCGAATTGATTGCAAGCATTCGATTTCGTTTTCACATGCGAAATGAGCGACACCTGATTTCGTTGCATGAGTCAATGCACCACCGAGGTCCTCGAATGAAACATCTTCATGTGTAACAGTTTTTACAACGTTTGGTCCGGTGACAAACATATAACTTGTATTTTTAACCATGAAAGTGAAATCAGTTATAGCCGGTGAATAAACCGCACCTCCTGCACATGGTCCCATGACGGCTGAGATTTGTGGTATAACTCCCGACGCTAAAGTGTTTCTTAAAAATATATCGGCATACCCACCGAGACTTACAACACCTTCTTGAATACGCGCTCCACCGGAATCATTTAAACCAATAACCGGTGCACCGACTTTCAAAGCCATATCCATAATTTTGCAAATCTTCTCAGCATGAGTTTCCGATAGCGATCCACCAAACACGGTAAAATCTTGACTGAAAACAAACACAAGTCTTCCGTCGATTTTACCTGTGCCCGTAACGACACCATCGCTCAGGATTTTTTGTTTCTCCAAACCGAAATCGTGAGAGCGGTGTTCGACAAGGATATCTATCTCTTCGAAACTATTACGGTCGAGTAAAACCTCTACTCGCTCACGTGCAGTGAGCTTGCCTTTCTTGTGCTGTTCTTCGATTCGTTTTTCGCCGCCGCCAAGTTTGGCTTTCTCCTTCAGTTCGTTTAGATGCTGAAGCTTATCTGTATGTTTTGGATGGGACATGGTTCACCTTTTCGTTTGTTTTAAGTGTAGGAAAATATAGGGAAAGCTGAGATGGATGTCAAGAAGTAAAAAACTTTGCTCTCCACAATCCTTTTCTTTTGCCAAATATAAGATTTGTAACCTCCCGAAGGTTAATCCAGATTGATCCAAGCAAACCTTCGGGAGGTTTACTTCTATAAATCCTAGTTCAGACACCTTCAACAATCCTCATCTCCTCAAAGTAGAGCATGTTATGACTTGCCTTCCGCTATCTTTCTCTTCGCGCATTCCTGTACAGCAAAAGATACTCCACATTAAAATATTTATATTTCTCCAACACCCTCACGGTCGTATCTTTTAGCATCTTCTCCTTTGTAAGCTCGGTTTGAAAAAAAATTGAGTTTGCAGAAAACGGTTCCCATAGAATAAGGCACTCCGGATACTTCTTCAGCATATCTTTATTCAGTTGCGCATAATACGGTCCTCCCGCCGGGGAGACATCCATTACATATGCCGCGACACAATCGTTGCTGAGCAAAGTCAAATGTGAATAATCGGTTCTCGCTGTTTTAGTCATATTCATCGTCACTCGATTATAATTTGTCCATTGTCGAGGATGAGCCGTTAATGTACAATTAAACACAACAGTACTAAAGACAAGGACAGAAAATGCAAGCTTTCCCCGTGCAGTTTTAATTCTTTCAAGAATTTCCGATAGACCATATACCGACACAATTCCAAAAAAAGGTCCTACCACTGCAACATACCGCAACTCACCGATGCTGCCCGTCCAATGAAACACTTCCGCCCCGGTAAGAGTATTGATGATGATATTGATCGCTATGGTGCAATAAATAATTCCGTAGTCGGCGTTCCTCTTTGCACGGGTAATGAACACGACACCTATGGCAAAGAGCATTACTTGTCCAAATCCGAAGATAGTTTGTAGGTTCTCCAGGTAATGTGTTACTGATACGCCGGGTTTAAACTTCTCCAAATTGGAAAAATGCGACAATTCCCTGAAGAACGTAAAAAAATCTCCTGAGATGATCGTAGAATATCCAATCCAAAGCAGCGGTCCCAACAGTACCAGTGGTAAAATCTTCCACTCACGTTTCCACAGGTACACGATGAACATCAGGAGAGCAAATGAATACATTTCAAAACGGAACAGAAATACTAACGAGGCAATTGCCAGCCCCCATCCAAACTTTTTTCTGAAGTGAAACCAGTATGAAAGCGTCATAACAAGTGCAGTCGGAGCTTCATTCAAACACGCGTACGACACATCAAAGAGGATCGGTTGAAGTCCGGTGAGAAGGACAACCCATTCCGCATGTTTAATACCTTTCAATTTCGCTATTCGGTAAGTAACAAAAAGAAGACAAAGGAAAAGCCCCAGACAAAAGAACATGGTGAACATATGTCCGAATTGTGCGGGTAATGCAAAAAGCCATAGTCGTCCCGGTCTGTGCCAGGTCTGAACTGTTATCGGTAGTGATTGCAGCACAAACCGGCTATAAAGGAAATGTGCACACTCGTCCACACGGTAGAACCCACTTGAGGATAATATCCACACAGATTCTATTACACCGACAACTATGAAGGAAAAAATGAGAAATGGATTTTTCAATTGATTATTTAGTGATTATCATTTAAATCAGTTCACTTGGCAAAGCCATTCTCCAAAGGAGTCCTTCGGACCTTCGGAAGAAGTGAATTGCAATAGATGCTTGCAATGGATAATTTTAATCTCTTTCTTTATTTATTGCAGTTGACTTTAGTCAACTGAACTAGTCAACTGACTAAGAATCATAAAGATAGATGCTTTAGCATCATTTCAGATGGGGCTGAAGCCAAATGCTTTTTCTTTTCTTTTTTCAGTTCACTGAAGTGAACTGCAATAGATTTAAACTCTCTTACATAATTCCAGCTTGAAGTTCATTAGTACTATTCTTGAGAAAGTATTCTATCTATTTTTTCTTTGGACTTTTTCCTTATTTCATTCACTTCCTTTTTCAGAACCAATAACTCAGCATTATATTTTTTATGAAATAATTTGCTATAACCCTTATAATTTTTCTTGAACATTTTCCTGAAGAGCGATGATTCATCTTTCAAAAGAACCCTACATCTAGCAATTATTAACTCTGTTCTATCCATTGAATCAACACAAAACCTTTTAAATAGCTCAAGTTCATCTTCAAATCGTTGCATATTATCATTGTAGTTCTCTGGTGTGATTTGACCAGTCAATCGTGCCATTTTCATCGATTCATGAAAATGGTTAATGTTATTGACATCATTATTATGTCGTTCCACCAGAAGGATATATGAAAAATATTCGTTAATAAAATCATCATTTCGTAAATCCAAGAGAACATCTTTATCAATTGATATTTTATCTAAACGATTAGCGGAAAAAGGACTTTGAGATTTCTCTCTTGCCAATTTCATAACATTCAGTATCTGGTCAATGTTATGAAGAGTATCTGATAACGAATTGTAATTTTCATTACCCAGCAATTGGATTTTGCCTAAAGCTCTGATGTAAGATTTTTTCTTTTCCTTTTTTGTCTTTACTCTATCAGCCAGTCGTATGAAAATGTAAGCAAAAAACGCTCCCGCGAAAGCAGAGACTAATAGTTTAAGTATTTCGTAAGTCTGATTACTTTGATCCATATTTAGCACTATGTCTATTAATCACCCCGCCTCAAAGATCGGCGTATGAAACTTCCGGGTAACCTGTCAAACACGTAGGCAGTTTGCTTGTTAGATTTCATATAATTCTTTGTTTTCACTCTATCGGTTCGTCGGCGCTACTGTTTTTCTGCGTACAATGTACAAATCTTCCTCAATCTTTTCAACCGATAAACCAAATAGGAGCGCTTGTCTGAAGCAGTCTACTAAAAAGCTTATTCCACAATCCTCCCAATCACTCCCCCACCGAGAAGTTTCTCACCGTCATACATCACGAGCGACTGCCCGGGAGTGATTGCACGCTTCGGCTCGTCAAAGTCAACACGAATATTTCCATCAGCTTCTGCACTCGCCGTCGCAGTGGCGGGAGTGTCTTTATAACGAACCATCGCTTGCACACGCATTGTACCATTCAGCTTTGGGATCCCGATGAAATTTACATTACCTGCAATTAAACCTTTATGGTGCAAATCAGCTTCTCGCCCGATTTTCACAAGATTATTTTTATCATCTATCTCCGAGACATAAACTCTCTGACCGTGAGCACCAATACCACTCCTCTGTCCAATTGTGTAAAATGGTATGCCATCGTGCTTGCCCGCAACCTTTCCATCAAGCATAATGTCACCGGAAGGAATAGTTACATTCATTTTCGCGAGTCGCTCCCGCATGAAGCGCCGGTAATCGTCATCGGCTACAAAACAAATCTCGAAGCTCTCCGGCTTCGTTGCAGTTTTCAATTCATACTTTGCGGCAATCTGGCGAACTTCGGACTTGGTGAGATCACCAAGCGGAAAGATTGTCCGCCTCAGTGCATCCTGTTTCAGTCCCCAAAGTGCATACGTTTGATCCTTGTCGTTATCTTTTCCGCGCGTGATAACGTAACGTTTATTTAGTTCATCGAAACCAACACGCGCATAATGACCCGTTGCAATGTAATCGGCACCAAGTGCATCCGCCTTATTAAGCAGCTCTCCCCATTTTATTTTTGTGTTGCAGATAACGCAGGGATTGGGTGTGCGACCATGCATATATTCATCAACAAAATTATCGATAACCTCCTTACCGAACTGTTCCGATAGATCCAATATGTAATGAGGGATGCCAAGCTTCACCGCAACCATCCGCGCATCGTTGAATGCATCCAATCCGCAGCAGCTCGATTCACGGTTAACGTTTCCACCAACCTCATCGAAGTTGTACATCTTCATCGTTACACCGATGACATTGTACCCCTGCTCTAACAAAATTGCGGCAGCGACGGACGAATCCACACCGCCGCTCATCGCAACAACAACAGTTTTATTTTTATTAGAATTGTTCATATTTCATTTTAAAAATATGAAAAAGTGGTATAAGAACAAAAATCTGATGTATAAAACAGGTAATAATTTTTTAATTTTTAATTTTACATTTTGCATTGTTACTAAAATCCAATATCCATCTGAGCGGCTACACGATTATCATGGTTCCCGGGAAGCTGATCAAGCCCAGTCCCGATTCGTTTCACATCATCCCTGATGTAATCTGAATATTTCACTGAAAGCTTTACATGATTTATTAGCTCGTACTTAAAAAGAAAGTACCATCGGACACCGCTTCCATAGAGAATGGGCTGAGTTAGAACGCCATCCAAATCGCGCTCATATTCGAATACGCCGGAAAAATAAGAATCGGACCGGAAAACAATAATGCGCGTATTCATTATAAAATTTGATGTAGGTTTAAATATAACCTCCTGATAAGTCAGAAATCCTTTCTCCCCTTTCCGCACCCCACTCGAGCGAAGTAATAATTGCTCATATCTACACCTCACTGAAATTTTGGGAGAGACTTGATAATCGAAATTCAAACGAATATTATGCTTATACTGGCGTTCGATTACATCGGATATAAATCCATTTATGTTTGTAATGGATTCCGTAACATTACTAACTTTTCTACGATATCTCAGTGCAATATCCAAATTCTTGAACGGTGAGAATTCGATGTATGTCAACAGATCATTACCAGCCGAAGGAAATGGCATTTGCTCAATAGATTGGTACTGATCGTAGTATGAAGATATGGTAACGTTGTGCAGTGGTTTAATACGCACACCAGTATAAAATCCTTTTTCATTCGACGCTTGTTCTCCAAATCCTAAACCGTGCAAACTAACTAATTGCAGTGGATAATATCTTCCTGAAATAATTATGTTCACGGCATCATCTGGAGCTATCACTAAACCGGAGCTGCCTGCAATTCTTTCATTACCTCTCACCAACTCACCAAACACGGATACCGTTGGCAATGAAAAATTATAATCGAATGAAATTACCGAATACATATCACCAGAAAATTTGCGTCCTTCATCGAGCAAGACATTCCGGGAATAACTCGCTTGAAAATATGCAAAACCAATCGAATTGAGCTGCGATAATTTATAGCTGCATCTCGCTCCAATAATTTTCTCTCTCACTGTATTTCTCTTGTTCATTTCATTGCTCGTTCGGAAATATCCCATATCATAAAAACTCCTCACCCGACCGTTTGAATCCAACGATGCACTCCGATATTGATTCGCATAAAATATGATTGGAGAAAATCTGCCTACGTTCCATTCACTTGCCGCTCCCCTGAAAAAATTACTCTCGCCGGATGAAAGATACGGATTCAATCCTGATGGCTTTCTTTTAACCGGTGCGATTACTTCGGCACCTTTTGAAACATCATAACTGCGCCAGAGAGCTATCCCCTGTCCCGCCTCAACAAAATAATCGCCGAGAACGAGTTTTGAAAGAGGTCCGTAATCTGAGATGCTCAGGTTTCCCGTTACAAAATCATTAAACCGCACTTCACCCGCATCCTTTTCAATCAAAACTCCG
>CAYGZC010000139.1:0-7216 GCA_964354225.1 uncultured Chlorobiaceae bacterium
TAAAAAGCAATCCGGCAGGATGGTTGCCTTACGCGATGGCAAATACACTACCGTTTCCGCAAATGTCATTACCGAAGGAAGGAAGCGTGTTGATGTTGATGAGCTATATGATATTGAACAGTATCGTCCGAAGGTTGCACATCTGCTTGGTAAGCCGATGTTTCTGTATTAATATTATTCTTGTAGGGATGTTCAATTGAACATCCCTACAAAGTTATTCGATCTGGTCTAACTTGTTATGGCTCTCCTCTTTTTCCATCTGATCGATGAGTTTTTTCTGCTCGTCAACTTTGGCTTTCATCCGTACCACTATCTGCTGGATGCGTCCGTCACTGAGCAGTCTTGCCCAAGCAGGGTTAATTTCTAAGATCCGGTAATCATTATATCCCGCATCGACTGCTTTCTCAAGCCACTGGTAAGCCTCATCCTTGTTCTCACGATAGTAAGCACAGTAGGCAAGTCCTGTTAATACTCCAGGAGATTCAGACCTTTCCTTGAGTCGCTTTTTAAACCAATTCTCAACAATGACTTCCATCTCGATGGATTGTTTCTTCTTACCCAGCTTCCAGTAAAAATACACCAACTCTCCGGGGATAGCATTCGGGAAATGGAGGGCTTTCTCATAATATCCTATCGCTTTCTGAATACTATCCATGTAGAAGTAATTTTCGTAGATTCTGCCTGTATCCACCTGTGTATCTCTTGGAAACAGCTGTAGGATGGTATCAGTTACTGCGACGACCTTGGAAAATTGTCTTTGTCTAATGAACAAATCCCTTAAATGAGAATAGGGAGCCCGATAGTCGGGTGCCATCTGAATGGCTTTACGATAGTAGTATTCAGCCATGTCGTATAAATTCACAACCATAAGCGCATCGCCGAGGTTAACATAATGCGATGGCCTCGCCGGTTCCAGACTGATTGTTTTTTTAAACCATCGGTATGCTTCAACTCGGTTCCCCAAATAATAAAAGTTAAATCCAAGACCAGCAACAGCCATCGCATAATTGGGATTTAATTCAAGCGCTTTTCGATATTCACCCCGAGCTTTCTGAAACCAGCCTTTCTCTTGATAAGCACTTCCCCTCGCTTTGTATGCATCCGGCAATTCTGGATTGAGTGCTATCGCCTTATTTGCGAGCAATAGAGCAGTGTCCCCATTCCCAAGGTATCTATACGCATCACTTAAACCAGTATATGCAAGGGCATAGGTTGAATCAAGAGCCAGTGCTTTAGCAAAAAGTGTAATCGCCATCTTAAAATTGTCTTGTGTGTATCGGTAGTAATACTCACGACCTTTGAGATAATAATCGTACGCTGTAATACTGGTCGTCGGTTGCTTCTCAATTCGTGTTTTCTCGTTCTGAGTCAGCGTGACTTTCAGTGCAAAGGCAATCTGTTTTGCCACATCGCTCTGGATAGCAAACACATCCTGCATGTCCCTGTCGTAGGTCTCTGCCCACAAATGCTTATCCGTTTCGGTGTCAATAAGTTGGCTTGAGATTCTGATGCGGTTCCCCGAACGTCTGGCACTTCCCTCCAAGACCACACCCGCATGTACTTCGTTTCCTATGTCTCTCAATGATTTCTTTATTCCCTTGTACTGCATCATCGTCGTGCGGGAGATGACGTTGAGTTCACCGATTTTCGACAACTGTGTTAAGATATCCTCCATGATGCCGTCGGTGAAGTATTCATCTTCCTGATTCCCGCTAAGATTAATAAATGGAAGAACTGCTATGGTTCTCTTATTCGTTGAGCTTGGTTGTGTTGGCAAGATGAAAAGATATATCCCCACTGCAACAAGCACGGTAATAACTGCGGCTGCCATCCAGTACCAATATTTTCTCTTACGGACAGGTATTTGTTTTAGTTGTGCTGTCGGTGTTATTGACTGAGTAATTGTTCGCTGAAGATGCTTCAAATCAGCAATTAAATCTGCTGCTGTTTGGTATCGCTCATCTGGATTTTTCTCCAAACATTTATTTACAACTCGTTCCAATTCCAACGGTATACCACTACGCAAACCTGTTACGGGTTCAGGTGAGACATTTGTAATCTGATATGCGATTGCCTGCTCGTAATCACCCTTGAATGGAAGTTGTCCTGTTAACATCTCATAGAGTACAACACCAAGAGACCATACATCTGTCCGATGATCAACTGTTTCACCTTTTGCCTGCTCGGGAGACATATAGGGTGCTGTACCAACAGTTGAGCCAGTCTTAGTAAGCTTGCTGAGACCTCGTAGCTTCGCTAAACCGAAATCAAGAATCTTTACTACACCATCCGTTGTAATTAGAACATTTGCTGGTTTAATATCGCGATGGACTATATTCTTTTCATGTGCCTTTGATAATCCAAGAGTAATTTGAGTGGTGATATCGATGGCGTCGTCTACCTTCAACGGCGAGCGTTCGATTTTATCCTTGAGTGTTTCTCCATCATAACATGCCATTGCAATATAGAGTTGACCATTATCTGTTTCATCAATCTCGTATATTGTGCAAATGTTTGTATGATCTAATGCTGATGCTGCTTTTGCCTCATGAATAAATCTTTCCCTTGCATCTCGATCTTTGGTAAGCTCTAGAGGCAGAAACTTCAAGGCAACATCTCTGTCAAGCTTGGTATCGTGGGCTTTGTAGACTACGCCCATTCCACCTTCGCCCAATTTCTCTAATATTTTATAATGTGAGATTATCGTTCCGATCATAATTACCTTGCATATAAAATTGGGCTTCGGTGGACATGCCCTACCCGACGAAGCTCCAACTTCTGGAGCGTAGTCGGACCGCCTTCGCCGAGCTTCTCAAGGATTTTGTAGTGAGATATTGTCTGGCCAATCATAAAATACTCCTAGATTCAATTTTCTGCTTACCTTCTTCGTTTAACCAACAATCGAATTCATCTTTCCCTTTAAACATAGGATTTTCTTTATCCCATGCCCACCGTTCTTTATTAGTTCTTATGTATTCACGAATCTTATATAGTGATCTTTCGTTACGAATGATGTGATCGTAGTAATTACGTTGCCAAATAGAAATACCTGGTGTATTACGGATCTCATTTATCTTTTTGGTTATCGCCGATTTAAATGATCCAATAATATTCCCTAACAGATTCGATTTCTTCTGTAGGGGCGAGGCATGCCTCGCCCCTACAAGATCATTAATGATTATAATAATCCCATGCACATGATTCGGCACTACCACGAATTCATCCAGTATAATCGTTGGATAATGTTTTGGTAATTCTTTCCAACTTGATTCAACGATCTTGCCATATTGATTTAGATACATTTCATCACTAGTGATATGACCAAACAGATCTTCACGATCCTTTGTACAGATTGTCACAAAATATGTACCGTCTAATGAATTTACCCCATGAGATAATTTTTTATCCTATTTTTGATATAACGTTTTCCCCATGATGTCTTCAGATATTTTTCTCTGTTTGTGGCATCAATTTGATTAAGACATCCTTCCCAATAAATTAACTTTAATGGACGACGATTTCTTGTAGATGAAACTCTACCATTGTTGTGTTCAGCTACTCTTTGTTGAATGTTGTGCGTAAAACCTACATAGAACATATGATCTTTTTCTGATCGAAGAACATATACATAATAGAAAATATTTGATCGATTATTACTCATATGACTATCTCATGGGGTAAATCATATTCCTTCAATCGGAGAGGTTTTCTCTTTTTGATAATCGATTTTTTAGATTCTACAATCCTCTGTGATAAGGTTTGGCCAATCATTTATTACTATTTTGATTATATTGAAAAACCCGTATAAGTTAGTAACATTTCAAAGCATTGTCAAGTAAACACAAAATTGATTTTCACCCCTTTTTTCCTTTTATTCTACCTACCTTTTATTATGATTCACACTAATGCAGTCTGAAAAAATAAACGACAATCTAACTTCAACCGAAAAACCGTGGAAGAGAAGTTTCTGGAGTCTCATCGTTACACAATTCCAGGGTGCGTTCAGCGATAACGCGCTGAAGAATCTGGTCATCTATCTCATCGTTAGTTCCGGCTTGCCTGAAGATCAACGCGACCTATTAGTCCCGTTAACTGGAGCTTTATTCGCACTGCCGTTTATTCTATTTTCTATGACAGGCGGCTATCTTGCTGACCGATTAAGCAAGCGATCTGTCACGGTCGGTGTAAAATACTTTGAGATCGGTGTTATGCTGTTTGCAACAATCGGACTTGCATTCAAAATTCTACCCATTCAATTTACAGCCATTTTTTTAATGGGTGTTCACAGTGCAATCTTCGGACCATCGAAGTATGGACTGCTGCCTGAGCTTCTTCCCGAGAAACGTCTCTCATGGGGAAACGGTGTTCTTGAATTAGGTACTTTCCTCGCAATCATTACCGGCACTGTAACCGGTGCAATGCTCTCGGAAAATTTCAAAGATGCACAGCTATGGTCGGGAATTATTTTTCTGCTGCTCGCGGTTTTCGGATTATCAACGAGTTATGGAATAAATCGGGTCCCATCCGCCGCCCCAACGAAAAAATTCCGTGCAAATTTCTTTGCCGATCTTTTTGCGCAAATACGGCTAATCCGTCGTGATCGCGTTCTTTATTTATCTGTTGTCGGAAATACATATTTCTGGTTTCTTGGAGCTTTGATTCAATTTAATATCGTTCTCTATGGCAGCGACGTCCTTCACATCACTGAAACACAAAGCGGTTATTTGCAAGCCGCAATTGCAATCGGTATCGGTATTGGAAGTTTAGCGGCAGGTTATCTATCGGGAAACAAAATTGAATATGGACTCATTCCACTAGGTTCAATCGGATTAACTGTATTTGCTTCGTTGCTTTATCGATCTGAACTTTCTTTTATTGCAGTTGCAGTCAATCTTGGATTGCTCGGATTTTTTTGCGGTTTTTTCGTCGTACCCATCAATGCACTTATCCAGCATCGTCCGAATAAAGAATCCAAAGGCGGGGTACTTGCCGCGGCTAATCTTCTTTCGTTCATCGGGGTGTTCCTTGCATCGGGTGCATGGTATGGAATGAAAGCAATTATCCATTTCGATCCGCCAACAATATTCTTAGCAAGTGCAGTCATAACTTTAATTGCAACGATTTACGTCCTTACAATTCTTCCCGATATGTTGCTGCGATTTCTTTTGTGGCTCTTCACACATTCAGTATATCGTATCAAAGTCACGGGTCGTGATAATATCCCCGATAAAGGCGGAGCGCTATTCGTTTGCAATCATCTTTCTTTTGTGGATGGATTGATGCTGATCGCATCGACAGATCGATTTGTCCGGTTCATTATGTACAAGGGAATTTACGATATGCCCTTTGTGAAACCATTTGTGAAGATCATGGGTGCGATTCCAATTTCATCGCAACTTCGACCAAGAGAAATGCTTCGATCATTGCAGGAAGCAAGTGATGCCATCAATCGTGGCGAGGTCGTGTGTATTTTTGCTGAAGGACAGATTACCCGCATCGGACAGCTTCTACCCTTCCGACGCGGGCTTACACGAATTATGAAAGATGTCCACGCGCCGATAATTCCTGTTTGTCTTGATGGAGTATGGGGGAGTATTTTTAGTTATGAGAAAGGTCGCTTCTTCTGGAAAATACCGCACCGATTAGCACAGCCCGTTACTGTCAGTTACGGCAAGCCGATGCCTTCAACTTCATCACCTTTCGAAGTAAGACAGTCGGTGCAAGAGCTGAATACCGACGTCTGGCATTTTAGAAAAAATGGAATGAAGCTTCTTCATCGCTCGTTTGTTCACACTGCACGGCGATTTCCATTCCGATTTGCAATGGCTGATATGCGCACTAAAAAGCTACGCTTCGGATTAGCTCTTACCAGAACAATCTTTCTTGCCCGACGGTTACGAAGCATCTGGGAAGGACAGGACATGGTTGGAGTTCTTCTTCCGCCTTCAATAGCTGGTGCACTTGTGAACTTTGCTGCGTTGCTGATGGGAAAAGTTCCAGTCAATCTGAACTATACTGCATCAAACGAGACAATCGCTTCATGTGCAAGACAATGCGAATTGAAAACTGTTGTCACCTCAAAAGCATTTCTCGAACGAGTAACTGTATCTGTCCCCGGAAAGACTATTTTACTCGAAGAGTTAGCAGAAAATCCTCGCCGTTCAGAAAAAATCTCTGCCTTGTTGATGACTTACCTTTTGCCGGTTCGACTGTTAGAAAGAAATCTTGGCAGAGCAAAGAAAGTATCACTCGATGATCTTGCAACTGTTATTTTTTCCAGCGGCAGTACAGGCGATCCTAAAGGTGTAATGTTGACCCATTACAATATTGCTTCGAACATCCAGCAGATGGGACAAATTTTTGCATTCAATCGGAAAGATAAAATCCTTGGTATCCTTCCCTTCTTCCACTCATTCGGATTCACTGCGACAATCATGATACCGACGGCACTTGGGGTTGGAGTGGTTTATCATCCAAATCCATTCGATGCACAGGTTATCGGCGAAAAGATACGCGATTACGGTGTAACTTTCCTGCTTGCCACACCAACAATGCTTCAAGCATATATGCGGCGATGTCAGCCGGAAGATTTTGGTAGTCTGCAATTTGTAATGGCAGGTGCAGAAAAACTACCTGAGCGTATTGCTCAAACCTTCGATGATGTTTTTGGCATCAGACCGATGGAAGGATATGGATGCACAGAGTGTGCACCTGTTGTCACCGTAAATACGCACGATTACCGGGCGGCAGGTTTCAGACAAGTTGGAGCGAAGCGCGGAAAGATTGGTCATCCATTACCCGGTCTCAGTGTAAAAATAGTTGATCCCGAAACTATGCAGCCGATTCCGGTTGGCCAAGCGGGGATGCTGTTAGTTCGTGGTCCCAACATTATGAAAGGTTATCTGGGTCGCCCTAAACAAACGGAGGAAGTGCTTGTGGATGGCTGGTACATCACTGGCGATATCGCTGCGCAGGATGAAGATGGATTTTTACAGATCACTGACCGACTGAGCCGCTTCAGCAAAATTGCAGGTGAGATGGTGCCCCATATAAAAGTGGAAGAAAAACTCCACGAACTGGCAGACGTTACCGAACAAACCTTCGCAGTTACAGGTGTGCCTGATGAATCTAAAGGAGAACACCTTATTGCACTTCACACACTTCCCGAAGATAAGCTGCAACTATGTCTTGATAAACTTACAAAAGCCGACATTCC
>CAYGZC010000140.1:0-10153 GCA_964354225.1 uncultured Chlorobiaceae bacterium
ATGATGTATCCGCTCAATATAACACCCTGTCCGCCGAAGCCGCCAATTTTTATTTCTTTCCTTGACATGGAAAATCCTTTATCCTTTGTATGTAGTGAATTTATCACCAAATTTTTTTCCGTAGAACTCATTCATCGCATCAAGATACGTCAGTCGTTCTTTATCCACAAACTTACCAACCGTGATCTTTCCCTGAAAACTAAGCGAGATGGTCTTCGTATCAGCGCCATTCTTGATTTCGCTGCTCTCTTTGTAGTAGATCATCTGGTCGAGACCATCACCCAACTTATTCCGTCTGCTGAAGAGCGTCGGACACGGTGCAAGAATCTCAACGAACGAGAAGCCCTTCTTCGCCAACGCCTCTTTAATCGCTTTGGTCACATGGCGCACATGATATGCTGTCCACCGTGCAACATACACAGCACCGCATGACTCTGCGAGATAAGGAAGGTTAAACGCTTCCTCAAAATTTCCGTGCGGTGTCGTGGTTGCCGTCGCAGTTAACGGAGTTGTGGGAGCAACCTGACCGCCTGTCATTCCATAAATAAAATTATTTATCAAAATTACTGTCATATCCACATTACGGCGGCAGGCATGAATGAAGTGATTACCGCCGATAGCAGTAAGATCACCATCGCCGCTGTAAACAACGACTTTCAGTGCCGGATTTGCAAGCTTCAACCCTGTAGCGAATGGAATTGCCCGACCATGTGTAGTGTGGAACGAATCAAGTTTTAGATAACCTGCTACACGTCCCGTGCATCCGATACCGGAAACAACAGAAACTTTTCGAAGATCTAATCCACTTGTCTCTAACGCATGAGCGAAACAATTTACTGTTGTACCGATACCGCAGCCGGGGCACCATATGTGCGGCATGCGTTCCATACGAAGAAATTCTTCCACAGTATTGGTGGGCATACTTTCATCTATTTCCAGCAAGTCTTCTGACATTAATCTTATCCTTTTATACTATTTTTAATTACGTTATAAATATCTTTTGGATTATGCACGGAGCCGCCGCCATGGGGAACCAAATCGACCCGGACTTTCCCGGCTGCAAAGCGCTCCACTTCGTGAACCATTTGACCGTAGTTGATTTCCGGAACAACGAATGCCTTCACCTTCGCAGCAAGTTCTTTGATGCGCTTCTCCGGAAAGGGCCAAGCAACGATAAGCCGCAAATGCCCAATCTTCATTCCATCTTTTCGTGCCTGTTCGATAGCAGGAATTGCAACTCGCGATGTAATTCCATAAGTAACAACAACAACATCTGCATTATCCACTTGATCTTCTTTATACTCGACGATCTTATCTGAATTCACACGAATTTTATCTACGAGCCGATGCACTAATTTTTCTTGTGCAGCCGCTGTCATAACGGGATAACCTTTCTCATCATGCGTCAAACCGGTGACGTGAACATTATATCCATCACCCGCCTTCACTATGGGTGGAACTAAATCTCTATCAGGTTTGAACAATAGAAAATCCTCATGCGTTCCTTCATAGTATCGGCGTGGATAAATCTCGATCTGCTCGGCAGGCGGTACGATCACTCGTTCAGTCATATGACCAACACATTCATCCATCATCACTAAAACAGGAACACGATATTGCTCGGAAAGGTTAAATGCTTTAATAGTTAAATCAAAACATTCTTGCGGAGAGTTCGGGCAAACTGCAATAATACCATAATCACCGTGAGAACCCCAGCGTGCTTGCATCATATCACCTTGACCAGGTAATGTTGGCAAGCCAGTGGATGGACCACCGCGCTGCACATCGACAAACACACATGGCGTTTCAGTCATCGCTGCTAAGCCTATATGCTCCATCATCAAAGAAAATCCTGGACCTGAAGTAACAGTCATAGCTTTCTTTCCTGCCCATACCGCACCCTGGATTGCAATGGATGAAGCAATCTCATCTTCCATCTGGATGAACATTCCACCAATCAGTGGAAAACGATCTGCTATTCGCTCAACAACTTCTGTTGATGGTGTGATAGGATAACCCGCGACAAAACGACATCCTGCAACGATGGCACCTTCGGCACACGCATGGTCGCCATCTATGAAATGAGCACCTGTCAAAACACCTTTGGGATCTGCTTTCATTTCTATTTTTCCTTTTTCTTAAACATAAAACCGTATATCGCAAAGTCAGGACACAACAAGCCGCACATATTGCAGCCATTGCACATCTCCTGCGATACCAACACAGGCGGATGGTATCCTTTCGCATTGTATTGATCGGAAAGTTTCAATGCATCGGTTGGACAAAACTCAACGCAAAAACCGCAGCCCTTACATCGTTCATCTGAAATTACAACCGAACCACTTACTTTTTTCTTCTTTTGTGCTTCTACCATTGTTTACCTTTGATTATACTTTTGAATGGCTTAGGGCAATCTATATTCATAAATTAAGCCAAAAAAATAAAACAGACAAATCCCTCTAAAATGGATAAATGAAATCATTACATATCAAGAATGAAAATTATATCACACAATGTTTCTTAATTTTGAAAAATTTTTATAGGTAAATTGATTTATACCCAAAGAAGAAGTATGAACATCGATACACCGATTAATGCCATAAGGACATCGACAATGAGAATCAAAGTTGAATTCATGTATTGCGGTCCCATCAGGATCAGTATCAGTAGTGGTATAATAATGATTGCAAAAGCATTGATCATTGCAATCATTCGCGCAAAGTGTTGGCCCACTCGGACACCCATCGCACAGTACAAAGTACTCAGTCCGAACGGTACGAGGAGAATTCCGACAAGTTGATTTACCATTGAAGAGATTGCGAACTGAGAGAGCGTCTCGACCGAAACATCTTGCGCAAACCATTTCGTAATAATCGGTGTTGTGAACAAATGAATGAATGCAATGATGATGATGAGAATGCCATCAATCAATAAGATGCGGGAGACGTAGTTTTGTTTATTCACTTCGCTCTCTGCTTAATCCAATCCGTAATCTTATCCATAAATCCCGGTGCAAACTCTTTCTTTAACGTTGCGTACTCCGCCGGATTGCCCGTAATAGCTTCCTGGAAAAGGTGATTGGCTTTGGGGAAAACATGAATCGTGTAATCTTTGTTGCCGGATTTTTTAAAAACTTTTTCCATCGGTTCTTTGTTCAATTCGAGCGGAACCTGCATATCCAACTCACCGAACAGTGTGAGCACCGGACACTTTACTTTCTCCAATTGCTTCGCCGGATCGAAATCAATGAAATATTTAAACCACGGGCTCTTTGCTCCTTTTATTTTCGCATCAACGCTCGTATTAATAAGTTTGTCCTCGTCCGTAATTGCTTTGCGTTCTTCGGCAGTCATCTTGTTGAGACTCTCTTTTGCATCTTTCTGCAATTCCAACTTCAATGCATCCCAACCTTTATTCGTCCGGACAACTTTATATACCAGCTCCTGACGAGCTAATTCAGTTTTAATTTCAGCATCGGTTGCTCCACCCGCACGCATCAAATGCTCGATCTGTTTGGAGATAATCTTATCGCCGGAGACAGCCGGTCCAGCCATTAAGACGATGAAAGCAATATCTTTCAAACGTGCCGCTACCATAGGAGCGATGATGCCGCCTTCGCTGTGCCCGAGGAGTCCGATCTTTTTGTGGTCAATTTCTGAACGGGTGAGAAGATATTTCACCTGCGCCTCCGCATCGTTTGCGAAATCATCCCCCGTTGCTTTTTCCATGCTGCCAGCAGAACCGCCAACACCTCTGTCGTCGCACCGCAATACGGCGATACCGCTCCGCGTGAGGTAATCAGCAATCAACTTGAATGGTTTAAAGCCCATAACTTCCTCATCACGGTTCTGGGCGCCGCTTCCGGTGATGAGTACGACCGCCGGATATGGACCCGCCGTAGCGGGGAGCGACAACGTTCCAGCTAACGTAATATCTTCATGTTGAATTTTCACTTCTTCCTCTTTATACGGAGGAGGAGGCTCAGCAGGCGCTGCTACTTTAGTGGCAATACCTTTTTTTAAATGAAACGTACCTTTTGCACCCGACTGAGAAAAATCACCATAGATAGTATCACCTTTTAGCTCACCATCAAAAACTGCAACTCCAGGTCCGGTAGCCAAATCGAAGTGTGCTTTCGATTCTGAAAAGCTTACGTTCTTCAGTGGTAAACCAATTGCATTCTGTTGGGGGATATCAATCGTCCCGATTAAAGAAGCTGAATCGAGTTTTATATCAACTGCGATGATCAATTCTCCACCCATAATAGAAATTGCGCCGTCCCAATTTCCGATGAGCGGTGATTGAGCTAGAGTTTTTGAAGTCAGGAAGATGATGAGAAAATATAATTTAATTTTATTTTTCATAGTAGACCTCTTAATTTTTGTAGATCATATTTCAAATATATTGCTGTTGCTTTTACTTTCGGATATTAAGGAAACTCATCAGTTATTCTTTCAACCATAGGTGAAAGTTTTTCTTTATTTATTGTTCCGCCTTTCGTGGTCGTTTTATAATCCCAAATAATTTCTCCGCTGTCTGTATCGATGAGGTAAAACATCATCGAGAAAGAAGTAACAGGCTCGAAAACAACTTTGTCAAGTATTAATTTATGTGAGGTCTGACGATCTCCTGAGCTATATGTGATTGGCACATAGTATCCAATACCTATAACTACCGCTATTGTACTGCTGCTAAACACCTTCCCTAAATATGTCGCAGCGGGGATATTTTTATTTGTTTCGCCTGCATTCTTCTCATAACCGATTAACGAGGAATAGACTATTTTCAATAACTGATAGAGAATTGTATCTTTGCTGAAAATATCGTGGACAAAATAGGGCGGTGAAGAAATCGTTAAAGAGTCGGTGACCAACTTTTTTTCTTCGATTGTTCTCACAATACGATTTTGTTTGTTTTGATCCATCAATAAACCAACCGATGACAGTAGTGTCCGGTCGACTTGATAGCCCTTCTCATTTAATTTGCCGGCAAACAGGTTTAAACATATTTTTGCATACTCTTCACTGTTAACAAGATCTACTTTATTTGTATCGCCGGTTACCGCCTCCATCAGAACAATATCAGATATAATAATTGTTGAAGTGATTCGCTTTTTCTTCTCAGGAAAATCTGAGTAGCGTGTGAGCGGTGAAGTCGAACAGCCGGCAAAAAGAATTGCCATTACTATGATCGTGTGCCATTTATTCATCTTTTTGCTCCATCCTCGAAAGAACTTGCTCGTAAACCTTAAGCGTTTTTCGAGCAACCGTATCCCAGAGAAAATCATTTTTTATATGGAGACGTAATTCGTTAGTTTTCTTTTTCTTTAGCGCCGCCATTATACACCGTTTAATATCCTCGATGGATGTCGGATCGACATATTCAGCATAGTCACCGAAGTACTCTTTGGTTCCACCGTACTTTGTTATCACTATCTTTGATCCTGCAAGCGCAGCTTCAAGTGCGGCGATTCCTGGTGTTTCGAACAGTGATGGTAAAACAAAAACATCAGATGCGGCGTATGCGGAAGCTAACAGCTGCGAATCGTTCGGAATTGAATCGAGCACTAATAATCGAGGATTTCTTTTCGCTTCTTCCAAACATGCTCGTCCGTTTGAATTATTCTCTATACGCCCGATGATTACAGCGGATGCATCGACATCTTCTAATGCACGGATGAGCCGCAGTACATTTTTCCGCTCAGGACCAATATGTCCGACATTAAGAATAAAATTATCAATATTATATTTTTTTACAAAAACAGATTTATTTGCATGATAGAATCGTTCGTCAACACCATTAGGAACGACTGTAATTTTATTCTTCGGTATATTGAATCCAGCTTCGAGCAGCTGTTCTTCTTTACAAGTATTGGGTAAAATTTTATTCGCCCACGAACATATATCGGCGAGTAATCCATAATCCATCCAAAAACCCGGAAAGAACTTTCGAGCAAGTCGATCAGCAAATAAAGCTGAGCGAAGGAATCGAGGGTTGTGCAGCGAGAAAAATATCGGCGTGACAATGAGAGGGATTCCTAATTTGTAAATCTCACGCGCAAGGTGGTAAGTACCGATGTTGGCACCGAAAATGTGTACGAGATCAACTTTGTCTCTTTCGATTTCCTTCCACGAGTCGAACAATACAACATTTGCACCAAGTGCTTCCAGATGCTTCTTTGTCTGTAATATTTGTGTGCGCGGTCCTCCTCTTAAAATCATTACCGATTGATATGATGCGAGACAGATGTTCATAAAAATAAGCTGCAAGATGTGGGATTCGAGGGTTGGATTGTGGCTTCGTTCATGTGATTTTTTCTTTCAATGTCTTTGAAAAAAGATTTTTGAGATCATATCTTGAAGATGAATCATCGGTATCCAAGCATTGAATTTTCGAATACGATAGATGTCAGCTGTGAGAGAAAATTGTTCGGGTTGTTTCATCCAGCGCAACTCTTTAAAATTGATCATTGACTGAGGTTCTGTGATTATTTCTCTTCCGTCTGGCTGAACAATACGTATCCACAAATCAGATTCCACGTTTGAGACGTTTATGTTCAGCATCGGATTTTTAAATGTCAATTCCATTTTCAGTTGATGTCGTCTTTTCCACCAAATAGCATAATCTATCATCCGATATGTTTTCATACTATGGCTCTTGACAAACTCAAAGATAGACTTCACAACAGCATCATTCCCATTTTTGGGATGGTGATAAAGAATCACCGGCTCTCTATTCATCAGCTTCGTTTCCATCAAGCGATGGTAATACTGAATCATCATACTTTCATCGAATCCCAGCCGCCGCAAGCTGCCGATACTTATTGGATGAACCGGTAGTTGCATTGCTGCAGATTTTTTTTCAACTACAATTGGAAACGAAGGCACGTTATCATAATCATATGAAAATTCCGACGAATAGTCAAAACCGCATTCGTTTATTACTTGAGATATTCCACTATTCCATTTTCCAAAAGGTGCTGCAAAACCCGATGCTCGTAGTCCAATATTGGCAAACGATTCAATCGCCATCCGGATGTTGACGATGTTCTGATCATAATCCTCATAAGTTTCATGCTCATAACAATGAATACCAATCTCCTGTCCCGCCATCTGCTTGAACATCGGGAGAAACTCTTTTTGACTTTTCACATCAACGAACCATGTAGCGGGTACTTCGTACGATTTAATAAGATTGTAAAGATGCTCTATCTCGCGTTTATTAGCATAATCGGTATCAATTCGCCACGAAAAAATTGTCTGTGAATCTTTAGGAAAATACCATTTATGAACAAATGGCAGTCCGCTCTGATGATGAAGAATCTCTAACGAGCGAGATACAAGTTTCAACAAACTCCCTTTTGATACCCATGAAACTTGCTCGAAGGGGAGTCGATGATGGTTTGCGTAAAATGATTTTGTTGTCGTTCGGTTATCTAAAACAACTTCACCTGCATCAAATGGCAGGACAATAACATTACCACCTCCATATTCACCGAGGTAACCTGTAAATTGTCCATACGAGGTTCTTAAAATATTTGCGTGAGATGGTATATTACCAACCAAACCAACGTCTAACATTCCAATGCCTGAGAATTTCGAATCTTTCTCCTCAAGAAGATATTTGATGAACGTTTGAGCTGTTTTCGTGCCGGATAACTGCGAATATTTTCTTCCCGAGCAAATAATTACACCCCCATTAGATAAATAATCTCGGACTGAATTATTCTCGTTAACACTATCGGGAACTATTAGCACACTTAGCTCATCAGTGCCGGGTATATTGGTAACAACTTTATACGGAATTCCCACCTGTTCCAAAAGCAATCGCCAGCCGGCTGAATTTTCCCCAAGTATGCCTATCTTTAAAACCATCAAATTCTTTTTAAAAGATTTAAGACTTCTTCGGTGGTTATTGCTTTAATGGCAAAGAGCAAGACTCCATAAAACAATGCGCCAAATAAAATACTTAAGAATACATTCATTGATGGAAGCACTCCGACGGCTACGCCCATAACAATTACAGATAAGATGATTTGCACAATGGGTTCTGGTAAAGGAATACTGATGGAACACTGAAGTTGCCTTCGCATGAAAATCAATGTTGCTGCCTCAGACACGATCATTGCCGCCGCGGTGCCTGCTACACCAAAAAGTTTTGTGCAAACGATTGTCGATACCCCATAGATTATTACGCTAATGATCATCACGGAAGCATAAGCTTTTTCTTGACCGATAGCAAGCAATCCTGATATATAGATAGTATGAATCATCGTAAAAAAGAAAAACCAAATGAGAATGCGGAAGATATCAATTGCAGAGGTATACTGCATACCAAAAACAGTTAGGACAATTTTATCGGCAAGGATTGTTCCACCAACACATATTGGGAGCGTTGTAATTAATATCCATTTAAGTGCAAGTTTTAGAGTAGAAGATAATAACTCTGGTGATTGATTATGTAGACGTGCAGAAGCCGGAATCAGCAGTGCCCCAAACACCCGATCGAGCATAAGGAGGAAAAAGACCAGCTTATTGGCAGCACTAAAAATTCCTGCGTCGCTATTTGTTAGAATAATACCAATCACAAGTATTGGTAAATTAATGCTTATAGTAGACAGAATAGAGCCGCCACCGAGTGGCAGCGCTTGCTCTATCAACGACCTCCATCCGAAAAGTGAAAACATCAGCCGACTGCCGCTGCTTATTCGTCTATAATAAAACCACATGATACATGAAGCAGCAATCTCCCCCCCAATAGCAGCAGCTGCAACCCATAAGATATCGCTGGCGGAACGAACAAAACCAAGAATCAATAATAAATAAATAATTGCCGACAGCATTCTGCCCGCACCTACGATCCCCATCTGTTCTTTACCTTGATAATACCAATCGAGGAAAAATGCTTGTGGAAAAAGTGTGATGCAGAATAGAATCATCATTAATGCAATAGTATCGTTCGAGATAAAAAAAACAGCAGCAAGTGACACTAAAATAAATGCACCAAATGAAGAAATCAGACGAATAGTTATAATAGTGTTAACAAGCCCTGATGACTCTCCGCGAGCGATAGCTCGAAGCCCATACGAACCCAGGCCGGCGGAGCTTACAACTAAAGCATACGACAAGACCGTATATCCGATATTGATTACACCAAAGCCACCCACGCCTACTTTCCTTGCGAGAAATGCAATGGTGAAAAAACCGAGTACTCTTCGTACAATATCGCTCCCGATTATGGCAAGGAAATTCTTTGAGTGGCGTTTCATTTTTCATTTCCCCGGATTAGACGCACTAACTCATTCTCACGCCGCTCTTTTGGGAACAGAGAAACAATACGCGCTCGGGCTTTCGCACCATTATCTTCATTCATGTTTAATGCAGATTGAAGAGCCGCCACAAGCGCAGCACTATCGTTCGAAGGCACAAGAATTCCTGTATTGCTTACTGCTGTTGGATTGCCGCACACTTCAGTCGCAACCGGAATACATCCACACAGCATTGCTTCACAAAGTGCATTCGGCAGCCCTTCCCATCGAGATGGTTGGCAATATACTTTTGCACGCTGGTAAAACGGTAAAATATCATTACGTGATATCACACCATAGAATTCCATGTTCAACGGCGGTCGCAACTTAAGTGCAAGCTCTGGATCAGTGCCAACGATAATAAATCTTACATTAGGTAAAGTCTTCGCTGCTTCAATGAGTGTATCTATCCCCTTCCGCTTGAAAGTTACTGCATCACGAACCGCCGCAACTGTTAAGACTATAGATTCCTTAACGCCTAACGGTTTCCAAAAATGACTGTCGTAGCCAGTCGGCAGGTAAGAAATATTTACCCCGTCATATTCAGCAAGCTTGATTGCCTGCTCTTTCAAAAAGGGATCAACAACAAGAATGCGCGTAGCATTCCTGAATACATAACGAACAAGCAGTGACTTCCACGGACTTAACCAGATACCGTAATTTAGTGCCTTATCCTTCGCAGCATCCACTCCACCAACAATGACGATTGATTTCAAACCCAACATTTTACCAACCACAACTCCGACAAATGCATAGGTAGACGCAAACCAGCAGAAAACGACGTCGGTGGAGAAAACACGAAAAAATATTTTTATGATTGCGATAAGCCCATGACCGATTTGCTTC
>CAYGZC010000141.1:0-3342 GCA_964354225.1 uncultured Chlorobiaceae bacterium
TGTTGCAAAGTATGTATTTATTTACTACACTTATATAATTGCGATATATTATCCTTCATTCAAATCGATAAATAGCCACGGTTTAACATGCACCTCACCAAATCTTGGATGGTAAAGCAGAATGATTTATACATTGAGGTATATCTCGACACGATATGATAAACGAAAATCCTCCCTTGCAAATTCCACATAATGGAATACTTTACCTTCCCAAAATTTACACTCACCATTTTAAAAAAATATTCACACTCATCCTTCTTCTGATTCTCATGCTCGCATGGAATCACCGGTGGATGGCTGATGATGCATTTATTTCATTCCGTTATGCTGAAAATTTCGTACACGGCAATGGTCCGGTTTGGAATAATGGTGAGTTTGTGGAAGGATACACTAACTTTCTATGGACAATTTTAATCAGCGGTTTCATTGCCTTGGGGGGTAATCCTGCGATTTGGTCTCAGGTATTAGGAATTTTGTTTTTCGCCGCTTCACTCCTATATATGTATAAATTAAGCAACCTCATTTTCCAATCAAAGAACATCGGTTTTTTGTTAATGATTCTTCTCGGATTAAATCATACCTTCAATTCATTTGCTACGGGTGGATTAGAGACACAAATGCAAGTTACCCTCCTGCTCTCCTGCACTTATTATTGCACCCTGAGCATATTATCAACGATATGGACAATAAAACGGATGATCACCCTTTCGCTTCTGATCTCCGCCGCTATTCTCACACGTCTTGATTCTGCTGTCGTCTGCATCATTATTCTGGTCATTACATTGGTCTCTATTATTCATAACGGATTAATAAAAAAAGAAATCTGGAAACAAGCACTTGCCCTGACGGCACCTGCTATTATCATAATCGGCGTATGGTTCCTCTGGAAACTTTTCTACTATGGAACCATACTACCGAATACATACTACGCAAAGGTCGCATCGCCAACATCCATGCAGCGCGGGATGTATTATATTTACGCTTTCCAACTTGCGTATTTTCTAATTCCATTTCCTTTGATCCTGCTCTTCAAACTAAAAGTTCTTTTAAGCAAAGTGAATCTTCACCTGATGATGTTGTGTTTGTGCATTACACTTTGGTTCGCTTACCTGATTTATATCGGCGGTGATCACATTGAATTCCGATTTATTGTTCCCGTCATGCCGTTTATATTCATTCTAATAGGATGGGCAATTTTTGTTTCTATTCATCATTGGATTATCCGAGTAATTCTAGTTGTTCTTATTCTTGCGGGATCCATTTACCATGCCCTGACTTATGTACAATCGGCAGATCCTTCCATGGGGATTGCCCCACTAAGGCGCTTCGACGAGGAATTTACGAAAGAGTATCCACAATGGTCAAAAGCTGGCAGAGTATTATGGGAAGCATTCAAGGGGAATAAAGATGTTTTAATTGCCACCTCAGGTGCAGGTGCTATCCCGTACTACTCCAAGCTACCGACTATAGATATGCTGGGAATTAATGATCCTTGGATTGCCCGCCATGGAGAGATATTAGGTACTACACCTGGACATCAGAGAATCTCACCAATGAGTTACCTCGTGAAAAGAAAAGTTAACCTTCTTCTTGGACACCCGACCATTGTTCGGAATTTTTCCGAGCTCAAGCAAATTCCCTTGGCACCCATGGATTCATCATGTCAGTTTTCAGAAGCGGCGCTTATTATTATTCCAATCAGTTCCGAAGAAAATCTTATTGCATTATATCTCACAGAGAGTCCTGTCGTTGATGAAGCAATCAAGAAGTACGGCTGGAGTGTATTATGGGTAAGGATAAAGCAGAATCCGCTAAATGAGTTTTAGCAGTTCACAAAATCAAAATTTCGGTTATTTTTTCATATAACAAGTTTGCAATATACTCGCGTTTTTTAAATCCAGGAAAACTTATTAGTACAATTTTCCTATTATACCCCTTCTTCAGACTTTATTTCGAATCGTTATTCTCTTTTCTTGGAAATTCGATTTTAATCGTTCCGCAATGCCTCAACCGGATCAACCTTAGCTGCCCGTGCAGCCGGATAAAATCCAGCCAACACACTTACGCTCACACCCACTGCCAGTGCGATTAGAACGAGCCACATCGGCAGCGCAAACAACTCCATCTTGGGAATTCCCTCTTTGCTCATATACATTTGTGCAATCGCTGAAACGATTCGTGTGATTATCCACCCAAAAAATATACCCGCGATCGTGCCAATCAAGCCGATCACACCTGATTCTACAAGAAAAAGACTTCGTATTTCAAGTTCATAAGCGCCTAACGATTTCAGAACACCTATCTCACGTTTCCGCTCGGTAATCGACATGACCATCGTATTGACAATCCCGAGTGATGCAGTGATAAGAGCAATTAAACCAACAACACCAAGAGCTAGATCAAAATAGAAAAATGCTTTTTGGATTTCTTCGAACTGTTCTGCAAAGCTAAACGTTCTGAATCCCAATACCTCGATAGAATCTTTGACGGTTTGATACAGAACGTGAGGATTGAGATCAACAGTAACTTGAGAGAATGTCTTTCCACTTTTATCCTCAGGTTGCGAGAATAGGTTACCGCTGCTCATTGCTGCGAAGATATCCATCGGACTTCCCCCAAGTCCGCTTGTGCTGAACCGGGTGGCTGTAGTAAATGGAATAATGATCGGCTCAATGTGCAACCTGCCTGAGGATATAAGCTCCCGGACACCACAGACAGTCAATGTATCACCGATGATCTCTTGTGCATTCATGAAACCGTTCAGAAATCGTTTAACCGTTTCGTTTACTTCTGTGCGAATTACCCGCGTTCGGTACTTGCTGTTTAAAAGTGAATCGAAACGAATTCGCTTCAGTCGATCCATAACCGATTCACCACGATCTACGAGAATGTGCCCAAGACCGCTGTCGATTGTTGATACACGTACCGAGAGTACAAGCGGAAGTCCGATGACTGAATCCGGCGAGTTGAACCCTGCTTTCTTTGCCAGCTCTTCAGAGATGATAACTCCACGTGAACTATCGCTCTCGAATGCATTCCCTGCCCGCAGTTTGGAGAACAACTTCGTGCGTATTGCTATCGATGGAAGTGACTGTGCTTTTGAATCGATAAGTGAGTCACCGAGTTTTACTTTCACTGTAAAAGCATCGTAGGGATACACCAGGTTAACACCAGGAACCGTTGCTATCCGGTCAAGCGCTACACGGTCTAACACTGGAAAGATACTGGTATCAGAGCCGTTGGTTTTATTCTTCGGATACACTTGCATGGTTGAGAATAAACCAAGATCGTTGAACTGTTTGGATATATATTCTTGATTGCCTGCACCAAAAGAGAGCATCG
>CAYGZC010000142.1:0-14654 GCA_964354225.1 uncultured Chlorobiaceae bacterium
ATGAGGTTAATTGAGTGTTTTATTGCATCGCGAAGCGTGTATTTGCCCCCGATTTCATGCTCAAAATTTTCCGGTGTCCATCGTTTACCATCAGCCATTATCAATGTTACTGGTTGATTGAGTAGTTCGTAACATGGTGGATAACCATTGTCAATCGCTACTGTATACACGAACGGTTTGAATGCTGAACCCGGTTGCCGGTGTATTTGAGTGACATGATTAAGACCATACTTGAAATTTTTAAACTCCGCTCCACCAACCATCGCCAGAATATTGCCGTTGTTGTGATCGATCGCGACGAAGCCTACTTCAATTCGTGATGCAATTTTTTTTACTGAGTCGGTGAATACCTGATTTTTTTTCATCACGCGCGCAATGCTGTCGCGTTGTTTAGTTGTTCCTGCATCGCGATAAACATCAGAAGTGCGAATCGCCATTGAGATTGCCTGGCGAAGTTCTTCTTTACGTTTTTTCCAATTCCATTGTTTATTAAATGCTGTCTGATATGATGTTAGATGTTCCTCAACTGCTTTATTCGCATGGCGCTGCATTCGGCTGTCCAAAGTGGTATAAACAGATAGCCCATCGCGATAAATATCAAAGCCATATTCATCTGCTTTTTGGAGAAGTTCCTGTCGAACAGTTTCAACAAAATGCGGTGCGATGCCAGCCCTGAGTTGTTCATCAAGCGGAATCAGTTCAGGTTTTTCATCTTTCCCAGCTCGCTCTTCCTTTTCATTTATATAATCATACTTGAGCATTTGGTTTAATACTGTGTTTCGTCGATTTAACGAGCGTTCAAGGTGTTTGAAGGGATCATATAGGCCCGGACCTCTAAGCAGCCCAACCAATAAAGCGCATTCGGACAGAGTAAGTTCGGAAGGATTTTTCCCAAAATAAATCAGAGATGCAGAAGCGATACCATACGCACTCCTCCCAAAATATGAGACACTAAAATACATCTCTAAAATCTCTTGTTTTGTGTAGTTACGCTCGATCTGTCCGGCTGTTATCCATTCACGAATTTTTCGTGTAATCTTTCCGTAGATAGATTCATGTGATCCTTTAAGCTCATATAGGTTTCGTGCAAGCTGTTGTGTGATTGTGCTTGCCCCAGCCCCTTCTTGCAACTTGAATGTCAAGATATTTTTTATCATTGCCCGTACGAAACGTGGGAGATCAACTCCCCAGTGGTTGTAGAAATTCTTATCCTCGGTTGCAATAAGTGCATTCACCAGATAGGGTGGGAGCTGATCTAATGTCACGGATGTTCGGTTTTTAATATAAAATTGATCCAGTACTTCACCATCGCTGGAATATACTTTTGTGGCAAGCTCTGGTCGTGGATTTTCAAGCTGCTCAAGAGAAGGTAATCCGGAAGCAAGATAAATAATGTAAGCAATGAGCAGTATTAGGAGTGTTGAACCAACAATAAGAATCTTTTTACTATTTCGAAGAAATAACTTTTTACTCGCCATAAATAGTTTTATTCTTTCCACTCTTTCATTTTTATCTGCCCACCATCAAGTTCGGCAAAAGTGTTATGTGTAATCCAATCACCGAGATTTACGTACACACCTTTTTCCATTTCCACAAATGATGGCTGATGTCGGTGTCCCATAATGACGATGTCGAATCCATCTTCAATTTTTCCCCTC
Organism: uncultured Chlorobiaceae bacterium; assembly: GCA_964354225.1. GTDB lineage: Bacteria > Bacteroidota > Ignavibacteria > UBA10030 > SZUA-254 > CAYGZC01. The sequence continues at coordinate 1,659 of CAYGZC010000142.1, forward strand.
GCAAAACGCTTCATTTCATCTTCTTCACCGTAATGTTTTTGTGAAGTATATTGCCGGCTCGTTTTCGATGAAGACTGTGCAAGCTTAAGTCCAATGTCGGGATGCAGCCACGAGAAAAGCCAAATTGCAAATCGGTTGCGAATAATATTTTTTAATATTTTATAACCGGTATCGTTACTTGCCAAGCCATCACCGTGATGAAAGAATATTTTCTTTCCGTTTATGGTTATGCTGAATGCCTGTCTATACGTAATCATCCCAATCTCATCGTGGAAATAATCTCGTATCCAACAATCGTGATTGCCAACGAGAAAATGAATGATTGTGCCATGTTGCTTTAATTCATGAAGCTTTGCGAGGATGCGATGAAATCCCTTCGGTATAACTGTCCTATACTCAATCCAGGCATCAAATAAATCGCCAAGAATAAAAAGCTGACTCGCATCGTTCTTGATGAAATCAAGGAACGATATTAGACGATCTTCTTTTAACCGCTCTTCTTCCCGTCTTCCCAATCCTAAATGAGCATCGGATATAAAATATATTTTACCCATGTACTTTTATTGTTTAATTGAAATAGTAAACTCGAAAGGTTGTTTGAATCTACTGCACCATCCATCGGCATCTGAGCAATAGAAATAAGATAAAACTCCTTTTAGAAGAACAGTATCCGCCTTCACTTTTTTTAATAGAGTGAAATGTTGAGTAGCGGTTTTCATAATATCAAAGTATCCCTCTTTAGTGGCTTTCGGAATATCAAACTTTCCAAGGGACTTGATGTCTTCCGAGCTATCAATCTTTATACTCAGAGGTGGATCGAGATTGATGTGAATACCGCTTTTTGGTTTGAATTTTATTTGCAGCTCGCCCGTTTCTCCGGGCTTCATCTTTTTTTGTTTTAATATGATATCAACTTTGACGTATTCATTGACTTTATTCGCATCCCCGGCGAGGAGAGTACAACTAAAGATAAAAGAAAAAACGAGGGTGCTGATAATTACAGATTTCATAGAAGATTTCAGAAAATATTGAAAACAAGTAACTATAAATTAAAGAAAAATCCCATAATCTGGAAATTTTACACTGCGATTTGAGGATTCATTTCACGCTCAGGCTCCTCAACCTTTCGAAGAATTATAAGTCCCGCAATAAAAAATAAACTAATAGCAAGCGCTGCAAATCGTTCGTTAGTGAAATCCGAAATTATACCATAGATGAGTGGACCCACTACAGCAGATGCCTTGCCGCAAAGACCGTCATAGAAACCGAAGAATTCTGCTTCTCGCTCTTTAGGTGTCAGGAGTGCCATAAAACTTCGGCTTGCCGATTGAGATGAACCTATAGCAACACCGGCTCCTAATGCAACGATATAGAAAATCGTTATACTATCCACGAAGTAAGCACCAACGGAAATCGCGATCCAAATTGCAAGCGTAATAAGGATGGTTTTTCTCGGTCCAATTTTATCTGTAATGAATCCAAAAATTAGTGAGCCAAGCACAGCGCTTGTTTGGACGATTGTGAAAAATATAATAATATCTTCATCTGTCATATGTAGAATCTGTTCGGCAAATATAGCTGCGAATGCGATAACAGTCAGGATACCATCGTTATATATAAAGAATGCGATGAGAAATCGTGCAATGTTCGGATATTCTCGTGTAATGAATAATGCCCGGAATGTTTTTTTTGCTTGCTGAAATCCGACGAGGAAGTAATGATAATGTTCCCCCTTATTATGTTGGGGTTCCGGGACCAAAAAGAATAATGGAAGCGAGAAGAAAAGAAAAAATCCAGCAGCAATAATGTAAGAGATCCGAACGAAATAGAGATAATCAGGATTGGAAGACTCTGGCAAAATCAAGTTCACGATCAGAAGGACAGCAAGAGCACCAAGGTAACCCATTGCGAATCCATAACCTGAAATTCTTCCGTAAGAAGATTTTACCGTGATGCCCGGAAGAAATGCATCGTAAAAAACAAGCCCGCCCTCAAATCCGATGTTTGCGAGAATAAAAAGAGTAATTCCAAGAAATATCATCCCCTCCTGTACGAAGAATAGCAGTGCAGTGCAGACGATGCAGACAAGTGTGAAGAAAAATAAAAATCTTTTTCGATTATGTGAGTAATCGGCAGCAGCACCCAGGGGTGGCGAAAGAACCGCAGCACAGAGCATCGAAAGACTTACGGCAAGTCCCCACAGCCACCGCTGTCCACCGCTGACATGGGTGGTGAAGTAACGGGAGTAGATCACCGTTACAATAATGACAGAAAACGCAGTGTTTCCGAAATCGAATAGAGTCCAGGCAAATACCCTCAAGCGATGAGGAGAAGCTTCTGGTGCCGGCATCAATTTCCTTTAGTGGTTTTTTTCTTGTGGTTGTTTTTACCTTCGGTGGAGATGTTCTCTTCGATCAATCCTCTCCCGGTTTTATGCATGGCACCCGACTTTTTCAGATCTTCAAAGATTGCATCAAGCACACCGTTGATAAATTTTCCGCTTTGCTCTGTGCTGAATATCTTGGCTATTTCAATAGATTCATTGATCGTTACTTTTGGGGGGATGTCGGGAAAATAAAGAAGCTCACAGATTCCCATGCGAAGAAGTATTCTATCGATAAATGCTATCCGATCAAATTCCCAGTGTGCGACTTTTGCCCTGATAATCTTTTCGATTTCTTTTTCATGGTGGATAACTTCATTGACAAGCAGCTTGGCAAATTCAAATTCATCTTTTGAGTCTCGCAAGCTCCCCATGATATTGTTGATAACATCGGTGATAGGTTCTTTTGATATCTCGTACGCATAAAGCGTTTGGAGGACTTTTTCCCTGACTACTCGTCGTTTAGATGTTATCATACGATACAAATGTATGTAAATTATATCAGGATTTCAAGAAAGTAATAAATCAGAAAATGATAAGATTCATCGATTTCAGCTTGCTACGAAAACTTAATGCCTTTGGTTAATTGTTCAACGGCTTCTTTGATTCGGTGCTCTCTAGTTTCTTGTTTCTTTGCATCCTTAATCCATTGAACATATTCTTTTTGATTTGTGTAAGAAGATTCTTCGAAGAATTGCTTTGCTTTCAGATTTCTTCCTAAAGCTTTTTTTAGATCGGTTGGTACGGAAACAATTCTTGGTGAAGGATCAATTTCCATTACTAGCTTCACTCTACCACCTGCTTTTTTATTAATTGCTTCCCGCATCTCTTTGTTTACTACCATCATATGTTTTCCACCCATCGGCATGATAGAGCTTCTGTAAGGATGTCTATCAATAGTACCGCGGACTTTAACCTGCGCTTTCGTGCCGAAAACCTCGTGGACATTGAAAGGCACTTGGAAATAAGCTCCGCTGCTTCCGGCTCTTTGCAACTTTACTTCAAATATTTGTTTAGACATAGTATCGCTCCTTTGCAAAATCATATAAAAGTGCTAATAGATATTTTGAATTTCTATGATTGGGCTTTCCTCGATATCAATCATTGCATTAATCAAGACAGCGTTTTGAAATCGCTGTATCTCATTTTTGGTTATTGTTTCTTCAACGATTATTTTTTCTTTTAACAACTTCTCTCTTTTGGTTCCTCTCAAGAGCGGTGTGTCGGGTGTTACCCATTTCATTCCATCGAAAAATACTATATTCGAAAATGAAGTGTCGGTTACCATTCCATTCTTTATTATTAGAATATCATCCGTTTCAACAGAGCCCATAAGATTACTGAGTATCTTTCTATCAACAAATTTATAATAATACTCAATCGTATCACACTCAACTATCTTGATCGTTCTAATTTGTCGCAATTTATATGGTATGAATTGAATCTGTTCGATCTCTCTTGAATAGAGAATCCGGCACTTGAAAACGTCATTGTTTATATATCTGGGAATTGAAATCTCTTCCCTCAAGTCAATAAAGTCAGTACATCCCAATAAATCTTTTCGGGATTTGTTCAATCTCTCATTGTGATATTCAAGATTTTGCAGAGTTTTATTTTGGACTTTAATTGTCTCGAACAATAGGGACATAAACTTTATCTATCAATTCCTGATATTCTGACTCGGCGTTGCTCAAAGCTGTGATTCCACCGCCGCTCTTAAATATAAATATTCCATCTTGATTTTCAATAAATCGGATCATCACACCGCCGTCTAAATTGTTTCCGTCGAAACTACCGAATATTCCGGTATAATAACCACGATTGTATCCTTCAACTTCCTCGATAATCTCTACAGTCTTTTTCTTCGGGGCGCCGCTGATTGAGCCGGCGGGGAGTAAGCTGAAAATTATGTCTCCAATTTTTTTCCGATAATCGCTGTTAAGATCGCCGGTGATTTTTGAGCTGACTTGAAGGAGATCTTTATCGTTTGTTCTGATCTTCTCAACATATCTGAATTTCTCTACCCGGACTTTTTTAGCGACTATGCTGAGATCATTTCGTATCAGGTCGACAATTGTTGTATGCTCTGCCAGTTCTTTTTTATCACTTAGAATTTTCTCTTCGGCGCATTTGATTGATGCATCAATCGTTCCTTTCATCGGGTAAGAGGATATGATGCCATCTTTAATCCGGACGAAGATTTCGGGTGAGAATACAACAAATTCATTTTTATACCATAATTTGTATCTCGCTGTGCTGTGATAAAATATTTCCTCAAGAGAAAGGTTGGTCTCTATCTTTGTTGGAAATGTTAAATTCAGAAGATAAGAATTCCCGCCGTTGATGTAATGTATAACTTTCTCGAAGGCAGTACGATACTGATTGAACGTAATTGGATATTTTTTAAATAAGATTTCTTTTGTTAATTTACTTTCATTTTTGCAATTTGTATAACCGTTTATGTTGAATAATATTTCTTCAGGATTGATTTCATCGTGTCGGAAAAGCAAAGGATGCATCGTCTTAAAATCGATGATAAATATGAAAGGCGTGTTAGTTCTGCCATATTCATTCATTTGAAGTAACGCTTGGTCTCGATTCATAGCATCAAATTAAACAAAATATTTTTTAAAATGAATTCATGGCAGCTAAACTATTGATAGTCGATAACTACGATTCCTTCACATACAATTTAGTCCAGCTTATCGAGGAGGACGGTGTATGTGAGTTTGATATTGTAAAAAACGATGAGATCGATTTCAATAAGGTTGTTTTGTACAATAAAATCCTGATCACTCCGGGTCCGGGTATCCCTGCTGAGGCGGGGGAGATTCTGCGTCTTATTAAGTTATACTCGAAAGCTAAAAGTATATTTGGAATTTGTCTTGGTTATCAGGCGATTGCCGAAGCGTTCGGCGGTCATCTCGTCCAATTGCCCAAAGTCTCTCATGGCATAAGCAAGAAAATAAAAATATTAGATGAGCGAGATTACCTCTTCCGGGGATTGCCGGAGACGTTCGAGGTCGGGCTTTACCATTCGTGGGCGGTTTCGGTAGAAAAATTGCCTTCCTGTTTGAAAATAACTGCAAAGGCAGACGATGGAACGATCATGGCAATTACACACAAGGTATTTGATGTTAAGGGTGTTCAGTTTCATCCCGAATCCATCATGACCGCTTACGGTAAAAAGATTTTAAGCAACTGGTTGAATAGTTAAAACCTGTTATCATTATCGGGTACAAACTTTTAAGATTTTCGAGTGTAAACCCGCTTTGCAGGACGAGCGAATGGTTGCGTATTATGTGCTATTTGCACAACAGTGCCGAGGTCACCCTTTGGTATATTCTTTCTTGAAGATTACTCTGAACGATTTGGGTATCTTTGGAACGAGTATCCATTTATTCCGGTTGATTGCCATTTTACAATAACCATGCTCTATGATTTTGATTCTATAGATTATCTCTTTCTTGGCATCATCCCGAAGTAGTGTGATCTGATAGTCAGGAATCTTACAACCACCGGCGTATGCGTCTTGACCCAAGAGAGTATACCTCTGGAAATTGATCGCAGGTTGGCTACACGTATCCGTACCCATAAATGGCAAGGTTGAATAAAAAACTTGTCTAACTAACACGGCATACTCCGAGTCGGAGAGCCCTGGATGGTTCTGCCTTACGTAATAGAGCACAGTATCATAATTAGCACTCCAATAGTCATCAAGTGGTTTCTGGAATCGAGCATAAATCAGACTGTCGTATGTCGCCTGAGTGTTGACGATGGTCTGTAGTTTGTCGCCGATGGAAACTTTATCCATGCACGTTTGTAAAATCTCGGTGTAAGAAAGTGAAATAGGTTCAGTTGGACCATTTCGCATGCATCCGGATAATGTTGCCAAGATCAATATGTATAGAATATGAACTTTCATAGCTTCAAGACTCCATCTATGCTATGTCTGCGGAACATCTGTAAAAAGGCAATATTGTCCCCTCCCGAAAACTTTAGGGATGGGATAAACTGTTTTTATATTTTGCTTATTTAAACAATTTCTGTGATTCATCTGTTATTTTATGCTCATCTTTGCTTTTTAGGAAACCGATTAAATTCCATCCATTTTATCTAATCATAACCACTTGGTATGCCCATATATACTTTATCCCCAAATATCCACTGTATCGTTTCGCATAGTATAATAAAAATCTTAGAAGATGTCAAGCACAGCCGCTATGCCAGAGAAGTGGAGACCATTTTCAAAATGGACTCCACTTTTTTGTGTTTCATTTTGCTACCCACTTTTTTAGAAACCCGAATACTTTTTCACGGCTATGCCCTTTTCCCGATTCAAGTTCGCCTGTATCCTGCGAGTGAATTAGCTTTCCATCTTTTTCCAGCACGAACATGTGTGGATAACCTTTGATCTCTGGATACTGAGAGAGGACTTTCTCGTTCTCATTTTCTTTGCTGAAGTTAACTTTAACCACGACGTAATTTTTATGCATGAACTCGTTAAGGTCTTTGTTCTTCATAAACAGTGTATCGAGTCGTTTGCACCAGATGCACCAATTGCCTCCAACATCGAGTATAATTCTTCGGTTGCTTTTAGATGCTTCGGTGACAGCATCGTCAATATCTTTTTGCGCATCACGCTTTGGATCGAATTTCTCAACTGGCTCGTATATACTTTCCACATTGTTCTCCGTTCGCTCGCAGCGTGTTCGGATTGCAACACCGCCGAGGTACATAGTGAAAGTTTCGGATTTTCCGGGCGGTGCAATTTCGAAGTTTATTTTTACCTCTCCATTCTCAACTTTAGTGTAAGTGAGGCGAAACCGCGGTTCCAAAGGTTTAATATCGCCGGTAAAAATAAGTGAACTTGAATCTTCTGAAAATTGAACAATGTAATTGATAACATGCCCTTCATTATCGAAGTAAGTCGCTCGAGTCTTATCATCCTCTTTATGCACAATCATCAAATCGTCATGAGAGAAAGCAGGTCGATCTTTCGAGGCAGGGTATTCCGTATGATTTTTTCTAATAATAATGTTCTCGTTAAGATCTGGCCAAAATGAGAAAGAACCTGTTCCCTGACCCGGATCACCGCTGCCTTCTCCTTTCCACTCACCGATTAAGAATTGCCAGCCGTCCCAACTCGGTGCTTTACCTGATGGCTGGGAGATTAAAAATGTAGGTAGAAGTATTAGAAGAAAAAAAATTTTATGCATAATGTGATTCTCCATTCAAATTATTATTTTGAAACTAATCGTGAGGTGAATAAACCAATCATTGAATATACGATCCAGATTAAAAAGAGGTCGAACACAAAGTTCATTAGTGTATCGCTTACCGAGTGCGATCTGCTGTCGATTTCGATGAAATCATAAATGGCATAACCGATAGCGATAATAAAAATGAGCCAACCAATAAACGAAGCGGTGAAGAAGAAGATGCTTTTACGAATAAACCAATGAAAACTCATGGAAAAATATAAATCTTCCCTTGGACAATGTCAAGCTTATTGTAACTTCTTCACACGCTTTGCAATAAGCTTCTTTATTTTCTCGTAAGAGGGTGGAGGTCCGTTTTTAACTTCTTTATCGTTGATGTATATTCCATCCGCAATTCCCCATCGTAAAAAGACCTCGTGGTCGGATGTATCGATCTCATGAAAAACTACTTTCTCTTTGAACTCGGCTGCAGCTTTCTTTGATCGCTCGAAAACTATATTCATTGCAGGGCACCAGCCGTTGCAAAATCCTGTAACCGTAACTTTGTTCGGTTCGAAAGCTGGAGTTTGTTTTTTCCGTATCCATTTTGGTGGAACTGCATCACCCGTAAATGGCCTCCATACCAAGCGCATAATCCCCTGCTTGCCAACTACTTTATATCCTTGTTTCTTAAACCACGAAACTCTCATCCAGAACGGTAACAGCACGCCCCAAGCTGCGATACCTTTCGCTCCTAGAATTTTTACATCATCTTCGGCAGCTTGTAGCAGCGCTTTGCCCATTCCATGCTTTTGAAAATTACCTCTACCTTTTTTATGTCCATGGACCCAGATGCAAGGAATGAAATACAGGTTTTTACCTTCAACAAATGAGTGCTCGATAGGAAGATATTGGATCATCCCGCCAACATTTCCATTGTCATCCAGTGCAAGCTTGACTCGGAACCTTTGTCTTTCATCTTGTTGTACCAGACTTTTTTGTGGTTTCCCGCTTCCTTCATCTCCTCCGACCAATCTTCAAGGCAAACGAAGTAAAGGGGAAGATGCTTTTCATTTAAGTCGATGATATTCATAAATTCATCTTACTATGCTGTTATAGATTTTTCTTTAGTAGCACATACTCTTTTTCTTTTTCTTCAATAAGCGGATATAAATTCTCTGATTTAAAAGATTTCATTGTCTGATAATTTGCATCAAACCAGTTTTTTTGATCTTCAGACTCGAAAAGCTGTGTGCTCGTTCCTTCACTTTTATTTTCATCAAGAGAAAACTTGTATTGGATAATATATTCCGGCCGTAAACCTTCGATTGCTTTGCGATACCATCCAGCATCGGTTTTTCGATATTCAGCTATTTGTGGTGTTACAATTCCAATCTCATCCATGATATTTATTTTGGTTCCAGCATAATATCCAATATATCCAATTGGTTCCAGCAACACCGATGAACCGGGCTGAATATTTTGCTTAAGCCACAGACCGATTTCTTTTCGTAAAACATCTTCCAATCCTTGGAGCTGTTTGTATTTATCAAGCCGGTGATAGGTGATGAAAAGGTTTGAAACAACCAACAGAAGTGCAATTAAAGAAACTGCCATTTGCAGATACTTACTTTTGAATTTGGCTTGCACTGTTTTAGTTAACCAATCAAAACCAAATGCAACAATGAGTATCGAGATGAAAATCGGTGGTATGAGGTACCAACGGAATATGAGAATTCCAGAAACAGAAAATATCAAGCAGTAGACGATGAAAAAGAAGATAAGTGGAATAAATATTTTATGTTTTTTGCTTATTTGAACAATCCCGGCGCATAAGAAAAGAAACAACGTGCTGTTAAGCAAAATTTTAAGATTATTTTTATCATTGAATGGTGTAAACATTCCAATGAATGATGACGCAGACAATGCAATTTCTTGGTGATAAACCGTGGATTTTGCCAGCAGACTCTGTGGAAGAAGATTACCAAAATAGTATAACGAAAAAATGAACCATGGTAAAGCAAGGAACAAGATGAGTATAAATTCTTTAAGCGCCCATTTTTTCTCTATTATAATAGCATTAGCCAGCATACAGCCCATGAATATAGCAGCGTCTATCCGGGTAAGTAGAGCGATAGCGAGACCGAAACCGAAGAACGAATTTTTCCAAATCAAGCCAAAGATTCCAAACGCCATCCCTAATAAAAGGAGGGAGGTCTCCATTCCGGATGTGCAAATCATGATAATGTCGGGATTAGTACAGAATAGCAAAGCAAAAAATATTGCAATGCTTCTATTTGAAATTTTTATGAGTGTAAAATACAGAATTGCAATTGTACTGCAATCGAATACGATGCCGAGCACTTTGCTGGAAGCGATAATGTCGAAATTGGTTACAGATTTTAACGCTGCTAAAATGATTGTCCACAGTGGTGTTGTGGAACCGAGGACATGCTCACCAAGGTTATAAACGAACCCATTACCTTGAGCGAGGTTTTCAGCATATTTGAATGTTATAAGAGCATCTTCGAGTGTCGTGTTTGTCGTTAACCAGAATGCAATGCGAACGGATATAGTTAAAATAAGAAGAAGAGAAAGAATTACGAGATTTGTGCGGCGTTGTGTATTGGATGAAAGCAAAGACATTGTAGAATTATTTTTGCTTCAATTTTTTCCACATCTCATCGATTAACTCCTTCAAATGCTCTCCCGATACAGCCGAGATATGTAGCAACGTAATTTTTTTTGGGAATTTAATTTTCTTGATAGATTTTCTTAATGTATCATCTGCTAAATCCATCTTGGTAATTGCGATTATTTGTGGTTTCTTCAACATCGTCTCGTTGAACGATTTCAGCTCGTTCACGAGTGTTTTGTATTGTGTCTCCGGGTCTTCGGTTATGCATTCAATCATAAATACGATTACGCGAGTTCTCTCGATGTGGCGGAGGAACTCTATGCCAAGTCCTTTCCCTGTATGCGCACCTTCGATGAGTCCAGGCATATCTGCAACGACGAAACTTTTGTCTTCGCTGTATCGCACTATTCCAAGGTTAGGAATGATTGTTGTGAATGGATAATCTGCAATCTTTGGCTTTGCGGCAGAAATGCGTGAGATGAGAGTCGACTTGCCTGCATTTGGAAATCCAACAAGTCCAATATCTGCAAGAAGTTTTAGTTCAAGTTGAATTGTGCGTTCTTCGCCTGTGGTACCTTTTGTTGCTCGGCGCGGCGCTTGGTCGGTCGATGTGGCAAATTCAGCGTTCCCCTTACCGCCCCGTCCACCTTTAACGATAATTATTTCGTCACCATCATTTACGAGGTCCGCAATCAGTTCATCTGTGTCAGCGTTTTTGATAACTGTCCCGGCTGGTATGCGAAGGATTGTATCTTTCCCGGTTTTGCCTGTTTTATTGGCTCCCATACCATGTTCGCCGCTCTGAGCATAGTATTTGTGTTTATAGCGGAAGTCCATGAGTGTTGTTAACTGCTGGTCTGCTCGCAGGATGATACTGCCACCATTTCCTCCGTTTCCGCCGTCAGGTCCTCCTTTTGGTATATACTTCTCGCGTCGGAAACTGATAATACCGTTTCCACCGTACCCTGCTTTAACATAAATTGTTGCTTGATCGATGAACATAGTGAGTATCTAAGTAGTTAAGTAGTTTAGTGGTTGAGCAATTTTTTATTAAGTTTATTTCAGATACTCCATTACCCATCTGCTCATTTACTCTTCGGATGATACTGCTCAAATATCACTTCGATGAATCTCGTTGCTTCTGATGAATATGGATCAACATCATGCTTAATAAAAATCTCATCTATAAATTTTGATGCTTGCTTCCAAGTTGTTATGCCGCTCAGCGATTTAAGTTCAGATGAATATGCTTGTTCATCGTGACGGAATATTTTCCTGATGAACTTGCGTTTGTCAATTTCACTAATTGCTGTCCCGAAATCAAGCTTAGAAATTGGCTGTTCGTGTTCACTCTTTGATTCATGATAACCATCCGCATGTCTCTCGATTAGGTCTTTGTGTTCGACTTCGAGTTTTTCAACTGTGAACGCTCCGAGTGTTCGTCGGACGTCTTCAAGAAGCTCCCCTAATTCACGCTGTGTTAAACCAGCTTTTCCTTGAGCAATCTCACCTTCAAGTCGAGGTAGGACCATCGCAAGTCCTTTATCCTCAAAAAATCTTATCAGAGCTTTAATGAGTATAGAATTATTGCCGGTTTTATTCTGAAAATCTAAAAAGTCGTAGATAGGCGACATCACTCTTGCAAGCTCATTGCCAGATTTTCTTTTAATATATTCTCCGTCAACTTTCCAGACCAATGATTTGAACTCTTCCTTCGATATGGAAGCGGTTTGTTTTTCTTTCAGGTAATGTGTGATAATATCTCGCAGATATTCGTATGGTCCGAAATAACGCAGTAGAGAAATCAGTGCCTGCCGGGAGATATTCTGATCTTTTTCAAACAAAATGCTGGTTAGTGTCCATTGCGGGCGGATAAGATAATTGATCATCATGTGGACTGCATCGACGAGCCGTCGTTCAAATTCTTTCCGGCTAAGCGTGTAGTTTAAAACGAGAATTGAGTTAATCTGTTGTTGCAGGCTTTGTACCTCGTGATGAGCGAAATTGAATCGGCTGGATTTTCGATAACGCTGAAGCTCACTTAAGAGCATTGCCTCAATATCCGCTCGGAAAAATATCTTGATCGGATGAGGAATATCTGCCGCTAAAATATCCTTGATGGCGACAACATCACTCGGGCTTTGCCCAATGCGCTGGGTGATCGCCTTTATAATTGTCTCGGTTTCTTGTTCAAACATTTACTTAGAATTCTTCTTTATGATTGACCTTGCACGATCAATTTCTTTTCGTGCCGCTGCTTTGAATGTTGCATCAATACCGGACCTATCGATTACCTGCTGGTACATACCGATAGCTTCATTAAATTTTGACATTTTCTCATACGATTGTCCAGCCATATACAATGATGTTGCCGTCCAATTGACTTTCCCTTGCTTAGCTACGAGATATGGAACTTTAAGAAACTCGAGAATCGCTTGCTGGTAATCGCCTTTATAATAGTATGCTTCACCGATATTATATCTGATTTCGGCTTCTAACAAACTACCGGCTTCCGGGATTAAATTCTGGAAGTGCAACACTGCCTGGTCGTAGTAACCGATTTTTGTATAAAGCGTTCCGAGTTTAATTTTTTTATCGATGATGTTGTCATCGTTTGGATAACGCTCGATATAATCACGTGTCGTTTTAAGTGCATCATCGTTCAATTTTGTGGACTCGTATGCCTCGATCAGATTATTCATCGCATAAGGAAGAATATCTCCAGCTTCTTTCGGTGACTTTGTAATTTGCTGGTAATAGCGGATCGATTCTTC
>CAYGZC010000143.1:0-2577 GCA_964354225.1 uncultured Chlorobiaceae bacterium
AACGCTTGTAGATTTATTAGCGATTCAGAAAGAAATTCATACAGGTATATTTGCGGTGATGGATGGAACGACTGTTGGAAATGGACCCGGACCCCGCACAATGTATCCTGTTGTGAAAGATTATATACTCACAAGTGCCGATCAGGTTGCAATCGATGCAGTTGCTGCGAAAATGATGGGTTTCGATCCGATGAGTATCGAATATATCAATCTTGCTTATGAAGACAAACTTGGAATTGGAGACATCAGAGATATTGAAATTGTTGGCAGTGATATATCGAATGAATCGTGGGGATTTTCGGTAGGGAACAATGCCGTCAGTTTATTCGGCAACCTTGCCTGGTTTGGTCCGCTAAAATTTATGCAAAAACTATTTTTCCGTACTCCAATGGTGCATCTATTTATCCTTGGTTCAGAAATATATCACGATTATTACCGCTGGCCCCTGAAGGATAAAAAAGTTTTTGAAGAATGGAAAAATACAACGAACTGGGGCGAGCTGTTTAAAAAGTATGAGACTGAAGAAGGATGGAAGTGATATACGATGTGCGAGTTGTGAAATAAGATTCGAGATTAAGACGACACAAAATCAATACCACTACACACATTAACTATCAATCATCAAAGATAGTACATTGTCAAATCAGCGTCGGGCAGAAATATTCCTTCTTGTAACAACAGTCATCTGGGGAAGTACCTTTGTTATCTCGAAAGCTTTGTTGGATCATGCTTCGCCATTATTTTATACCGGCATAAGATTCCTACTCGCTGCGTCTATCGTTTTGATTTTTTATTTTCGTCGAGTGATTGTTATTCCACGTTCGACAATTATCAAAGGGTCGGTTTTAGGGACTTTACTTTTCGTGGGCTTTGCTCTTCAAACAGTCGGACTGCAGTATACAACAGCATCTAAAAATGCATTCTTCACAGGTTTGCTTGTAGTTCTTACACCTATTGTGCATTTTGTAGTTCAGAAAATTTTAAAGCTTGTACATAAACCGCTGAAGCTAGGTAACATTTTAGGTGTATTCTGTGCAGCGATTGGATTGTACTTACTTACTTCACCAACGGGAGCGGAAATTAACATTGGTGACTCGATGACACTCGGCTGTGCGTTGATGTTTGCACTCTATATCGTATATCTCGATTATGCGTCTATCGAGCCAGATAAATTACAGCTAACCTATGTACAATTCTTAAATTGTGGAATTCTCGGTCTCATATCGGCGTGGATATTTGAAGATATCCGAATGGAATTCACCAACGAATTTATTTTCTCACTTTTATATCTTACCATCTTTGCGACGGTCATTGCGATGTGGATACAAAATTATTTTCAGGGTGATACAACACCAACACGGGCAGCGGTTATTTTTTCTTTAGAGCCGGTGATAGCTGCTATATTCGCTTATTTCGTCAGAGGTGAAAATATTGGAGTTGTGGGTATTATTGGTGCTGCTATAATAATGGCAGGATTGCTTCTTTCTGAATTTTCAGATGGAATACCGGTGTTGAAAAAAAGTATCTTTACAGAGAGTCAGCCTTAACTGATCGTAATTCCTTTCCTGTCTTATGATTGGATATAAGTTGCTGCGCCGCTTGCATCATCGAGAAGGCATAAGTTTTCAAGCTGTCAGCTTTTGACTCATTTTCGGATAGATAATTTTTCACATCTGAATTCCGGTATTTATATAGCGACTCGATTCCGTTATCCCTAAAAACATAAAAATAATCTTGATCTAGACAGCCGATCTTACTATCAGCGCAAAAATACATGAAAGGTCTTTTCTCTTTTAGTAGATCAATTCCCATCGTATTATTTACATAAGTTATATTGAGTAACCCCATAACAGTAGGGAAGATATCGATTTGTCCCCCAACTTGTTGAAAATGTTCCGCGCGTGGTAAGATGTACGGCGCAAAGATTATTAACGGTGTATGATTGTAAGATAGTGGCATATCGTAAAAATTATTTTCCATTATTCTGCCATGATCGGCAACAAAGACGAAAATAGTATTCTTGAACCATTCCTGCTTTGATGATAAATTGATGAATTTACCGATAGACCAGTCCGCATATTCAACGATCTGCATCTCAACATCGGTAGTTAGGGGATGGAACGGAACGTCTTTTGGTATTATGATAGGTCCATGCTCGCTCGATGTTAGATACGCTGCAAAAAATGGTTTTCCGCTCTGATGAAGTTCGTTAAGCTTTGGAATTGATAACTCAAACAGGTAGTCATCGGGCACACCGAGTGTACTTAAAATTTTTTCCGATGGATAATCTTTCTGTGAAATGACGTCTTGAAAGTTATTCGCACGCAGGAAACCTCCGATATTATCGAATTGATCATCATGGGTTGTAAAGTAAACACAATGGTAGCTATAATCTCTCAAAATATTAGAGAATCCACTGTATTCATTCATAATGGCTATATTCATCGGGTGTTGTTTCAAGAGAGAAGGATACGAAAATAGTGTACCATAAACTCCATTGAACGTATGAATTCCGGCAGTATAGATGTTATCGAAGCAATAAGAGATATTTGCCAAGCTATCTAAATATTTTGTCAT
>CAYGZC010000144.1:0-11622 GCA_964354225.1 uncultured Chlorobiaceae bacterium
AATACGTAGAAAAAGTTACTCAGATATTTAAGCATTCCATGCCGAAGAGCATTAAGGTTGCAATAATGGAAGTTCCTTGTTGTTCGGGTTTAGTACAAATTGCTCAGCAAGCCGCAATAAATGCAGAACTGAAACTGCCAATTGAAGTTATAGTGATTGGAATCAGGGGTAAGCTGCTCGCAAAACGAACAATCTAAAATCAAAGAGAGAGTGTTCAACGTGAATACGATAGATGTTAAAACATTCTATAACACTTTAGCGGATGAGTACGATTCGATGACATCGTTTGAGCAACGCCTTATTAAGGAAGAGTCGCTTTTTCGCTCACTTGTCGAAAAGTACAAAATCAAAACGGCACTCGATGCCGGCTCGGGCACAGGTGTGCATTCACTTCTGCTGGCACAGTCAGGTGTTGAAGTTACAGCCGTTGATGTTTCCCAGAAAATGCTTCAGCTCCTTTCTGCCCATGCTCACGAAAAAAAGATAAAAGTCAAAACAGTCAAAGCTGTCTTCTTGAACCTACCGAAAAAGATTCACGACAAATTTGATGCTGTCTTCTGCATGGGCAACTCACTGGTTCACGCAAAGACAAAAAGAGAACTTAAAAATATTCTTTCCAATTTCTATACATTATTAAATTTGAATGGAATTTTATTCATACAAATCCTCAACTACGATAGAATCATTTCGAAACGAGAAATAATTCAAAGCATTAAAGAATCAGGTGGAAAATTTTTTATTCGCTTCTATGGATTCGAAGAAAAATATATCGATTTTAATTTTTTAACTATTGAGCGAAAAGGTGGCATACTTCATCACAGAATACAAACGATAAAACTTAGACCCATTATACAAAAGGATATGCTTAGATTACTAAAAGAAATTGGATTCAAAAAGATTGAATCACTTGATGGATTGATTGGTAATAAATTTTCAAAAAATACGTCCAGGGATTTATTCATCGTAGCAAAAAAAATCATTAATCACAATTTGATAATCTAAAATATAAAAATTACACTAATTCAACAACCAATCCTATGAAGGATATATGAAACATGTGTACCAATTGATACTCATAATAGCAGTGGGCATCATTTTCACACTTGCAGCGTCTGCACAGGTATGCGTAGATTGCCACAAGAACATCACGCCCAACATTGTTGCCGATTGGCAATTAAGTAAGCACAGCCAAAACGGTGTCGAGTGCACTACATGCCATGGTGACAAGCATACGAATGTTCAGGATGTTGCTAATGTTAATATTCCGACTCCTGAAACGTGTAATCCATGTCATGATGCTCAGGTAACACAGTATAAAAAAGGTAAACACGCGGTAGCATGGGCTGCCATGAAAGCGATGCCCACAGCACACTTCCAGCCGATGGCAATGATGGAGGGAATGAAGGGCTGCGGTGGCTGTCATAAAATCGGAGTGAAGAGTGAAGCTGAGATTAAAGATTTGAAGAAAAACGGTGCCGGTTTTGGTGTCGCCTCATGCGATGCCTGCCATACAAGGCACACATTTTCTAAAACAGAAGCCCAGCAGCCGCAAGCGTGTCAAACTTGTCATATGGGATTCGATCACCCACAATGGGAGATGTATTCAGGATCGAAGCATGGTATCCGGTATTTACTCAAACAAAATAAAACTCTTCCCGAAAATACTCCCGCACCAACATGCCAGACCTGTCATATGCAAGAAGGTAATCACGAAGTCAGAACTGCGTGGGGATTCCTTGCTGTTCGTTTGCCAATGCCAGAGGATAAGCAATGGGCGGCTGACCGGGTAACAATTCTTCAGGGACTCGGTGTTCTGGATCCCAACGGTAAACCGACCGGTAGACTTGAAGTTGTGAAAGCGGCTGATGTTGCACGACTCGACCAAAATAGCTGGCAAATAGAGCGCGACAAGATGATCAAGACGTGCAATCAATGTCACTCGGTTAATTTTGCAAAAGGCGAATTGGAAAAAGGCGACAACATGATTAAAGAAGCCGATCACCTCATGGCGGAAGCAATTCGAACGGTTGCAGGTTTGTATAAAGGTGGTATAATCAAAAAAGCAAAAAGTTATGCATATAATTTCCCCGACTTACTCACATTCCACGATGCACCGACTACGATCGAGCAGACGTTATTCGTAATGTTCCTCGAGCATCGGATGCGGACATTCCAGGGTACATTCCACGCAAATCCTGATTATGCACTCTGGTATGGATGGAGTGAGATGCAGAGAGATTTGACCGAGATCAAAACAATAGCAGAAGAGTTAAGAGCTAAACCTAAAGGAAAGAAGAAATAAATAATTCGTGAACCTGATAGGTTACAAAAACCTGTCAGGTTTATCTTGACTTGATATTTAATAATAAAGTTTGTAGTATTACAGTAGGTATTAGTTAATCATTCAATATTCAATTTTGCATAAGGAGGTTTTATGACACCGATTGAAGTTTACGACAAAACAGACCTTAAAACGGAAAAGAAATTATGGAGGCAATTGGGCAAGCTTAAGAAAAAACAAATATCTCAACCCGAGAATCCAAAACGATTTCGTGTAGTACAAAGTGTAAAAGCAGGACATATTCGCGGAGGGCACGCGTTCCATTGAATAGCCGTAAAACCGTATAGCCGGCATTGCTTGATATTGAAAGAAGAACAAAAACGACAGAAATATATTCACATGTTAGTAAATAATAACCTTGTAAAATTATCGGTCTATTGGATCAAGCCAATCGTCCGACAAAAACGGAATAAAAATCCCGAGCATCGGGACATCTATCATATCAAATTCGGGTGGATATACGCAATGCTATTATACAGTAGTTAGCTGCCATTTTTCGCTCATAAGTTTCGAAGAATAATCATGATTCACATGAGAAGCGATCGATTCGAAATCAGCGACATAGTGTACCCAAAAAAGAGAGGAAGCGATTCGAGATTTCTTGATACGCCCGTCTATAGGTTTATGAGCTTCGAGGCATTACAAGAAATTCTGCTTTCGAGGTCAATTTGTCTCCTCAATACCAAATACTGGGAAGATACTTATGAAAATTTTCTGTCTAAGTCAGAAGTGATCGTCGGAGACACCCCTTTCGATTTAACTTCCCACCAGCAAAGGCTTTTTGGAAGTTGTTGGACAAAGAAGCGTGAATCTGATGCATTGTGGCGTATTTACTCTCAGCACAAATGCGGCGTAAGAGTTCGCTCCACAATTCGAAAGCTGGCTCTCAGCCTCCAACAAGAATTTAGTAAATCCTTCGCTTGGACTGTCAACATCGGAGAAGTCAGATACCTGTCGGTGCATAACATCGTCACCTACTTTGAAGAGTTTTCTGAAGATGAGTTCGTGGCAGCAGCAACTAATTTGTTTAGAGACTCCATGTTCATGAAACGCCCAGAATTTAAACACGAAGAAGAGATCCGAATCATTCTAAAAGTCAAAACGGTCCCTCCCATTTTCAGCAAAGTAGTGCCTTTGAGTATTGATCCAAAGGATGCAATCGAGGAGATAACCTTTGATCCGAGAATCAGTGCTGATTTGTATGAGTTATTCGTTTCTAAACTGAAATTGATAGATTTCGATTGTCTTGCCAATAAATCCGATTTGTACAATCAAGACAGATTGAAGATTCGATTCAAGTTGAGTGATGATAAATTCGAGATTGCATAGGAGATTCTTAAAAACAACACAGAATTGACCGTGCGGCAAACGGCAGCTAACAGCAGAACAGAAGAAACATAGAATCGTTTTCTATTATTGGTATATATGGAATTTCTTTTTTTTATCATTGCATTAATCATCGCCCTCTTTATAATAATTCATCTTAGAGCTTTAACAGATGATGAAGTTAAACAACTTGGAATAAAAAGAAGAAATAAGAAGGTCGAAGTATACTATTCTCATGATAATGTACAATACCTAGCGGATAGAAAAGATAAGAAGGCAATGCCACCCTATGGGAGTTTCTTTACTGTTAACTGGAAACTTCAGGTTGCTCCTCCAATTGCCGCCTCTTTTCTAAAATTTAAGAAGCATGAATGGATTATGATTGCCTTCGAAAAGGAGAGGATCGTTTCATATGTTTGGATGAATAAAGGTCTTGATAGTAAGAGTGTCGGATTAGGGATACAAATTGAAAGAGTACAAGCGATCTGTCGACAATCTGGTTATAAATCAGTACTTTTATTCCATAATCACATAAATTCCAGACCTAGTTCATACACAACTGGTGTACCAAGCCAATTAGATCAAGAAACAACAAATAATTGGGCGCAAATTCTCAATGGTTCCGATATCTCACTATTGGCATACATTTGTGAACGTGGAGTGCCTTATAGATTTTTATTACGTGTTCCTGATTCCTTTTTTCCTATTTCTAATTTTATTGATGAGATTTCGGAATTAAATGGTGTCTCGTGGTTTGATAACTTTCCATTGCATATGGAAAGGATATTTTAGCTTCATCTTATGACGATATTTATAAGATTCGCTTGTTAGTGTTAAACCAAACTTAAAGAATTATTTTAACGCCGCCAACTTCCTATAACACGCGGCTAAACTCCACGCGCTTGTTTATGTTCACCTGTTAATAGTGCACGTTCAACCACGAAACATTACACCTTATTCTGATTACTCATCACCACACCCAGCGCAATCGAGAGCATCTTGGCATCACTCTTGTCTGCGCGTGAAGGAATGAGAATTGAAATTTTACCCCCAACAATTACATGTGCTAAACGGAAACCAGCAAGGTAGGTTGTTCCTTTGGCAAAAATATTTGCCGCTTCAATCGATGGCAATATCAGAATCTCGGCATTCCCAGCAACAGGCGATTTGATTCCTTTTTCGTTTGCCGCTTCCTGCGATATCGCATTATCGAGTGCAAGCGGTCCGAATACAGTGCAACCTTTTATCTCGCAGCGCTCGTTCATCTTCGTCAATTCGGCAGCATCAACCGATGATTGAAGCTTGGGATTCACAAATTCCGTAGCAGAAAGAACGGCAACTTTCGGATTCATATTTCCCAAAGCATGAGCCACCATAACCGAATTTTCTATTAATGCTACTTTATCATTCAAGTCGGGAGCGAGCGTCAATCCTCCATCCGTAATCATAACGAGTTTGTTTCCAACTCTTGCGGGATATTCAAATATAAAAACATCCGAAAGTAATCTTCCGGTCCGAATTCTAGATTCTTCCTGAAGCACGGCTTTCATCATCGTACCTGTATCGATTCCGCCTTTCATCAAGATGGCTCCCCTGCCCTCGCGAATCAGTCCGATCGACTTTTGAAGCGCACGGTTTACGTCCGGCTCGTGAATGATTTCGATGCCCGAAGAGATTTCTCCTGCCAATTTTTTACGAATGATATTTTCGTCTCCAACGAGAATGAATTCTGCCAAACCCAGCTTTCTTGCTTGTGTAACCGCCGATAATGTTTCTTCGTTGGTTGGATAAATAACTACGACACGTTTCCCTTTTATCTTTGCCGCCGCCTCAAGAAGCTGATCGAAATTTTGGATCATTTGCTAATACTCCATCGCTTTTTCTTGTCCACTAAGAACACGAAATGCTCCTTGAGCAAGCGCGAGCATTTCATCTTCGCCTGGATAAATCAATATCGGTGCGATAAACCGAACTCTTTCTTCAATCCATGCGAGCAGCATTTTCGAGTTTGCCATACCTCCTGCAATAATAATCGCATTGATATTGCCATTAAGAACTGTCGCCATTGCACCAATTTCTTTTGCAATCTGGTAAGCCATTGCCCGATAAACTTCTTGAGCATTCTTATCTCCTGCAGCGATTCTCTTTTCTACCTCGACAACGGAATTTGTACCGAGGTAAGCAACTAGTCCACCTTTTCCCATAACCAATTTACGTAGATCGTTTTCTTTATACTCACCGGAAAAACAAAGAGAGATGAACGGCTGAAGTGGAAGTCCGCCTGTACGCTCAGGTGAAAACGGACCATCACTTGATGCATCATTAACATCGATAATTTTTCCTCCACGCACTGGTGCAATGGAAATTCCTCCCCCTAAATGTGCAATAACAAACGATGAGCTTGTTAATTCTAATCCTAACTCATCGGTTGCACGCCGTGCTGCGGCATGGATGTTAAGTGTGTGAGAAAGACTTCGTCTTTTGATTTTGGGATGTCCGGAATAGTAAGCCAGTGGTTCAAATTCATCAACAGATACTGCATCAACTATGAACGAAGGACAATTATACTTAGCGGCGAGATCATAGGCAAGGGCGCATCCAATATTTGATGCATGTTCTCCCTGTAAGTTCGCACGGGCATCTTTAAGCATTTGTTCATTCACACGATAAGTGCCGCCTTGTAATGAACGAAGCAAGCCGCCCATCGAGACTACAGCAGAACATTCATTTAAACGTTTTGAAGCCCAATGATTGAATAGCTCAAGTCGATACGGAAATTGCTCCCAAATGTTTTTATACTTTTGGATCTCTTCGGCAGAATGATTTATCACATCGCGCTCTTTGATGGAATCATTTTCACAAAGTGCGATTTTGGTGGAAGTCGAGCCTGGATTTACAGCAAGAATTGTAATATGCGTTTGCATCAACAATTATTGCATTTTGTGGACCTGTTCAGTGTTTTTTATAACACTGCCATTCCCTTTACCGTCTAACTTTGAAAGCAAATATTTATGAATGTTCTCTGCCGCAATCTTACCATCTCTCATTGCAAGAATTACGGTTGCACCGCCGCGTGTAAGATCACCGCCTGCAAAAATACCTTCACGGCTTGTCAGTTGAATATCGTTCACCACAACCGTACTTCGTTTACTTACTTCCAAGCCAGATGTAGTCGATTGAATAATCGGATTCGGTTTTTGACCGACAGCCTCTATGATAGTTTGAACAGGAATGACATACTCAGATCCTTTTATTGGAATCGGTTTGCGACGGCCAGACTCGTCCGGTTCACCAAGCTCCATCTTTTGACATTCGATTCCGGTAACCCATCCGTTGGCATCACCAATGATGCGGATTGGATTGGTTAGCATTACGAACTCGACACCTTCCTCTTCGGCATGATGTACTTCTTCTTCACGTGCAGGCATTTCTTTTCGAGATCGACGATAGATGAGATACGCTTTCTTCGCACCGAGTCGGAGTGAGGTACGTACTGCATCCATTGCTGTATTTCCACCACCGATTACAGCAATTTCTTTTCCAACTTTTATTGGAGTATCCGAATCAGGAAATTGATACGCCTTCATCAAATTAATGCGAGTTAGATATTCATTCGCCGAGTATACGCCGCTTAAACTTTCACCAGGAATTCCCATGAATGTAGGTGTTCCAGCACCTGTTCCCAAAAATATCGCACCGAATCCCCATTCATTAAACAACTCATCAATTGTAGCTGTCCGACCGATAACAAAGTTAGGGTATATTTCAACACCCAGAGATTTGATTCGGTCAGTTTCTAAATCAAGAATCGTTCGTGGTAAACGAAACTCCGGTATACCATACCTTAATACCCCCCCCACAGCATGGAGTGCTTCAAAGATTGTTACTTTATAACCGAGCTTGGCAAGCTCCGCTGCGCAAGTTAAACCCGCTGGTCCAGAACCAACGATTGCGACCTTCTGATCACGATGCTCTGTAATAACCGGCGCAACGAAAAGATTATGAACCAACTCATAATCGGCAACGAACCGTTCCAACTTACCAATGGCGACCGGATCATGTTTCTTCCCGAGAGTACACACAATCTCGCATTGACTTTCCTGCGGACAAACGCGGCCACAAATTGCCGGTAAGTAATTCGCTTCACGGATTTTATTAACTGCACCAATGTAATCTTTCTGGAGTATAAGCTGGATGAACGTACGAATATCGATTGTAACCGGACATCCTTCGATGCACACAGGATTTTTACATTCAAGGCAGCGTTTTGCTTCTATTAGCGCGCGTTCTTCATCCAAACCGGATGAGACTTCAAGAAAATTTTTGTTTCGATCTTCCGGGGTTTGCTCAATTGAAGCTTGGCGAGGAAGCTTCATTCTCTCAGAGGGTTTCATTGGATTAACGTTATTCATCGCCCACCTCCCGCTGCATCTGCAAGCTCTAAAAGCTTACACCGCTCCTCCGATAGTTTCTCAAGATCAACATATGTTCTATTTCTCATAATCAATTCATCAAAATCTACAAGATGTGCATCAAATTCCGGTCCATCTACACATGCGAATTTCATTTGCCCACCTATCGATACACGACACCCACCGCACATGCCAGTTCCATCAACCATGATTGCATTCAAGCTAACAAGCGTTTTCGTTCCATATTTTTTTGTCAAATTTGAAACCGCTTTCATCATTGGAAGCGGACCAATTGCGTACACAGCATGAATATCTTTGTTAGTATCAAGCAGATCTTTCAAAGGATCGGTGACAATACCTTTCCAACCATACGATCCGTCATCGGTTGTAACAAAGCTTTCCTTAGAAAGCGCTGCCATTTCATTTTCAAGTATGATTAAATCTTTAGATCGTGCACCGACGATGCTGTAAATTGTATTTCCTGCATCTTTTAACGCACGGGCAATTGGATAAACTTCTGCGGTTCCAACACCACCGCCGATACATACAACAGCACCATGATTCTCTATTGGTGTTGGCATTCCGAGTGGTCCCACGACATCCAGTATAAAATCGCCTACTTGTTTCGTCGCAAGCAACTTGGTTGTTTTTCCGATTGCTTGAACGATTATTGTAATAGTACCAGCAGAAATATCACTATCGACAATTGTGATTGGGATCCGTTCACCATTCTCAACAACCCTTAGCATTATAAAGTTTCCCGCTTTACGCTTCCGGGCGATGAATGGGGCTTTAATCATATACTTTGTTATTGTGGATGAAAGTATTTCTTTTTCTATAATTAAAAACATTAATTCGCCGAATATTTACCAATTAATATACCACTTTTTCGGAAACTTACCTAAAAAATACTGCGATCTTTTCTGTTAGAATTAATTTACCGAGATAATATCTTTTCGAAGCTGTTCATACTCATCGGATTGCAGAACACGCTTCACCATCGGAAAGAGAATTGTATTTTCTTTGATGATATGATTCCTAATTTTTTCAACAACCTCTTGCGAGGATTGGATAAGCTCACGAATTGTTGTTCCATGTATCCGACCATCTTCAACATCTTTAATAGACGTCATCAGCTCGTTGAATGCCTGCCAAATTTCTCGGCGTTCATGTCTAAGTACATTGGGGGATTCAAAGATATGTTTTTCTAACAACGGGAAAAGAAATATTTCTTCTTTATCGCTATGTTTACGCATTTCAGCGGATATAAACGATGCGGCATTTGTCAGGTCTTGAAACGCTCGCCCCGAAAATCCATGTAATTGAATTGACTCGACAGAATCCGCAACTACCGAAAGCTTTTCCAATACTTTATTATGCTCTTTCATTAATACTTCGATTGGGTCATCGAATCGCATCCGGGATTTCTCCATTACCGATCTCTTATTTGCTGCCCGAACTTTCTCTTTCATCTTCGCTTTTGACTGATCAACTATTATTTAACCCATAGAGTAACATCAATTGGTGTGCCAGTACAAAAGTGTATTATTTTGAGAAAAGATTTAATTGACTTTGATATTTTTGTATAAAAAATGGATACACCCCTCGTCACAAACCGTTAAAGGATCGACACTTCTCATGCGTGAAAATTTTGATGGGTATTAAATATCAGAGGTGATAACTATTCAACGCTCTCTGACCAAAATCATCTTTTTGATGACTTGCCTCTCAGATGTCTGTAAACGATAAAAATAGGCACCAGACGGCAGATCACCCGCATTCCAGAAAACCCGATAATCTCCCATTGTTTTAATATCATCTACAAGAGTTTCGACCTTTTGCCCGAGCAGATTAAAAACTTCCAATTTAACTTTAATCTTTTTAGGGATGTGGTAATCTATCTGTGTCGTCTGGTCGAATGGATTGGGGTAATTTTGTTGTAATATGAGCGATGACTGCAGATCTTCAAAAACATTTTTAAGCACCCACTCCTCAGGATCAAGCTGGACTGCTTTGATGGAATGTATAACTGCAAATGATGAAATTTGCCGCTGGACATTGTTGAATACGGTAATAGTAGTATCCCACCCTTCGCCGACAAGTTTGATATCCAGAGGCATCATAAAGATTGAAGGGTGTGATGTGTGCATAGCTTGATTGATTTCGATAGTGATTATATAATTTCCAGTAGAATATCGTTCACCCCATTGTAATGAATAGTATGGGTAATTTTCACCGTATATCCATTCATTAAAGAAATAGGTAAGGTCTGTGCCGCTCGTCGATTCACAGACGGATTGAAAGTCGTGCGTTGAAGCTGTTTTGTATTTAAGTGTTGGTTGATTTGCATAATTATATAGCGAACGAAAAAATACACTATCACCCAAAACATGACGAAGCATATGGAGTACTGCAGCACCTTTTGAGTATACACGCGAGCCATCAAACAAATCCCGGACAACGGAGGTGTCGTTCATATAGATACTGCCCATAGCGAATCGCGCGTTACTCAACTGCTCTTTCATGTACTTCCGATACGCAGAATTGCCATATCGATTTTCAAGATAAAGAGCAGTAGAGTATTGAGCAAATCCCTCATTCAGCCACAGATCCGACCAAGTGCGGCAAGTAATCATATCTCCGAACCATTGATGTGCAAGCTCGTGTGCAATTGTGTTCTCATCATAAGTTGTTGTCGATGTCATTGTTTGATGCTCCATCGCACCGCCTCTGCCAAAATCGGCATGTCCATATTTTTCTTTGATAAACGGGTATAACCCAAACATGTCGGAGAAAATCTCAAGCATATCCACTGTTCGAGGGAGATTCTCTTTTGCCGAGGATAAATTTTCGGGAAGCACATAGTTCAACACCTCCATCGAATCCATTGGAGAGTAACGAAACCAATTTGAAAATTGCACATAATTTGTTATAGCAACTGAAATGAGATATGATGCAATTGGATATCGCTCTTGCCAATAGTGTGTTTTCGTTCCATCTCCGTTATTTATTACCGAATCAAGTTTACCGTTTGATCCAACTTTGAATGCAGAATCACAGGTAACAATAATATCTGCCGAATCTGCTTTATCGGAGGGATGATCTTGGCACGGGAACCAATCACGCGCACCATACGGCTCACTTAGTGACCAAACCCAGGGAACATCTGCATGTGTTCCGAACATAAAACTTCCAAAGCCGGTGCTTAATGGTAAACCCCGGTAATAAATATCAACTGTAAACCACTGCCCTGAGGGGAAAATGAAATCAAGATTAATATTTAAGGATGCTTGTTCCTGTACAAAAGGATATAACACCCCATCGACCTTTACAGAATCAACGTGCATCGAGTTCATTAAATCGAATACTAACATTGCCGAGACCGGTTCTCGACTTACTCCCTTGATAGTGACAACACCATTAAGATATTGCGGATTTGTGGTAATGGTCAGATTCAATCTATAGTACGAAACATCACACCATTCGCTGGCAACGCTTTTTTGCTCTCGGACTGAAACCTGTTTTTCATACCGTTTCATTTCG
>CAYGZC010000145.1:0-8768 GCA_964354225.1 uncultured Chlorobiaceae bacterium
ACAAATGGACCTTGCGAATTTTCTTGAAATACAAGACCTGCATTTTGCGTGCCTTGCGTAATTGCAACAACACCAAGATAAACAATTTCAGAAGATTCGTTATAGTCAGTTGCTCGCGTCAAAATCCAATCAGTGGTTGCACTTCCGATATCTGTTACAACATAAATACCATTTTCAAATGTGTTAATTTGGTTTTTAATTAATACTCGGTCATTTGCGACTAATGTAATACCATCTATGCTCAAAACAACTTGTGCACCTGCATTAGTTAAAGTAGCGCCAACGCCAGCAATGCCATTTGCGTAAGTTGCAGTCAATCCAGCGGTCGTTGCAACTCGACAACTTGTATATGTGGTAAAACCCTGGGCAATTAAAATGTATTGCAATATATCAGCTAAGATATATTTAAAAGTTGTGCCATAGATTGATTGTGTTGTATTAAGAGGATTGGTGGCTGGGATTTCTATATCCCCATTTGGTAATCCACCATCCACTAACTGACTAATAGGAATCGACATGTCTCACCGCCTAATTTTGGTAGTTTTGTATCACTTGAAATTGCACTGACACAATCGCGCCGCCAGTATCGTTAGTAATTAAGCTAATTGAATCGCCTGCTTTAACTTGTAATGCTGGGGGATTTAAAACTGATGTAGCACTAGCAAAAGCTCCAGCAGGCACAGCGGCTGTTGCTGTTGTACTAACAAATACATTCTTCCCAGATTGATAACTAAATATCGCAATCCATTTAGGGAAATTGTCAGGCACAGTAATGTTTTGAGCAACAGTTGCAGCCAATAAGCCATTTTGAATATCATAGCTTGGTTGCAAGCCGAAACCATTTATACCAGCCACAGTTCCGTTAATATCTCTTATTACATTGTATTTTGTAGACATTTTTAATTCCTTATTAAACAATACCTAAACGAGCGTCAGCAACATAATGATAACTTAAATACCCATCAATAATACTTTGACCAATAGGTCCGGGTGATTGATTATTTTGATACAAAACAGATCCTGGTGATGCAACTAAATATTTTACACCATTTTGACCTTTACCAGATTGGTTCCATGTTGCAATTGCTAAATTTGTGGCCACAACACTTACGCCATTATTATATCCTTGAGCAAAAACCGTATTAATAGTGCCATTTAGTGCATAAACTGTTACCGTAACATTATTAGTACGTTTAGATACTATAAATCTGATACCAAAATTAGAATTATGTAAACAAGTATATTGGAAATTTTGATTACCACTTGATAAATATGCACTGTAATACATTTGGCCGCTAAGCTGTTGTACAGCCGCACCTCCAGCAGTATTTGTTCCTGGTATCGTTGCAACATCCCAAGATTTTTCATAATATTGTTGTAATGCAGTCAATGTTTCTACTGCGCTCATAGCTGCCGGAGGAGTCGCAATATCGCCTCTTTGCAATGTGGCATATTGAATATCAATATTGTTTCCTGCCGCATATTCTGCAAAACTTATAACTATTGCGAAATTTGAAGCTGTAGTTATATTTGCTTGAGCGCTAGCGTCCCAACCATTAAATGTATAATCAGTAAATCCAGTTGCATTTAATGTAAAATTTGCAGCGCCTAAATTACTTCTGTTAACTTTTGTCCAGGTTCCATAAGGTGCTCCAGAACCAACTGTAGGCTCTCCTGTCGTTGCATTTATTGCTGACACAAGTGAATATCCGCCTGTGGCTGAATTTGCCGTCATGGCTGGTAAGGCTGCATTTGTGTAATACAGATTTACTTGGCCCACTAGACTGCCAGAACTATCTTGTGCTCTTAATCGTACGCACATCTTTCCATCAAGCAATTCAATCGCTTCGTTTGGCCCAAGATACTGTGCAATTGCACAAGCAGTAGTGTTATTAACAATGCCTAATTGAATATATTTGTTGCTTACTTTTGATACGTTAACACTATTTACGGTGTTCTGAAATAATATAGTCTGGTCAGCAACATAAACCGATTTTCCTGGACTAGATGGGTTATAAGTAACGCCACTTGTGCCCTGTGCTTGAAATGGATTGAATCCAAAATCCCAACCTAAAGTGTAACTTGGTATAGGTTTGTATTCTAATTGTGGCTTGTAATACCAAAATGTTGCATTGGTTTGTTGATCATCAGTCGATTGGACGCTAGAAACTAATGATGTGGCATTTTGAACTGTTACACCAAATACGCTTGTAAATTGAAGAGTCCGATTTGATGGTACGTTAATTACCATATCCACATAACCAACAGTTGGAGATACATTGTTTGTAACGTCAATTAAAACTGGGGCACCAGCCACGCCTGCAAGTAAAGTAAATTGATTGTTATTGCTTACAGCTCCAGATAGAACTTGCTTCGATGACCCGGCACTTGGCGTGTAATCGACTGTTATCGTTTCTGCAATGTTATCCGTGCAGTTAGCTAATACAGCAACACTTAAATAATTATTCTCAAAAACACGAGGTGAATAATTTAATCTTTGAATTAATTTGATTGGAACAACACTTGCATCACTTTCAACTTGTAAATAATAACTTGGATTGGTTATAACATCACTAGAGATAAGACCTTGACTTAGTTTGAGGCTACCTGTTCCTGCATAAGAAATTGACCAACCGGGTGCTATTTCAACACTTCCAGCTCCTGATACAGTAATTTCATAATATGTTTGCCCGACGGTGTTCACAAAATTAACAATAGAAAATTGTGGATTAGTAAATAGATTTTGAGAGCTTTCAAAAACATCACTAGGGCTTGTGCTTTGAATTAAATTGGGCGGCCATCCTTGTCTTGTAAACTGTAAAACAGAGCCTTGTACACTTGGGTTGCCGCTCCAAACACGAATGAAATATAACTCTAATTCACCCGCAACATTGTAAGGATAAAGAAATGGAATAATGTCGTTACCATTGTTATCTTGAAAGGTGCCGACGCTAGTAAGAACTAACACGGAACCAAGATTGGTATAGGTAAAATTATTGCTAATTAAAGATTGTTGAAAAACATCTTTAGGCACAGTAAAAGCAGGGTCGCTAAAAAACTCAACATAGCCACCAGCTAATGGGAAACCTGTGTCTTTATTTACGAAGTACTCTTGCAAAGGAAAGCAAGCGAAGTACATAGGATTCTGTGATGCCATATTAAGTCCTTTTTTTATTATATCATTATGCTATCAGTTCGGTGATAATACAATTACAACTATTCATTAATATCTTTAGTTAATATCAATTCCATAGGCGCGGATTTTTTTAAAACTTTACTAAGTTTTTCAGCGTAATTTTGCCCTTTAGTTTTATTTCCAGAAACCGCTCTTTTAGCTTCTTTCATAATTTTACCAACTAATTTTGTTCTAGTTTGTTCAGAAGTTAAAGGTTTTGTTATCAAACGAGATGCTAAGCCAGGAATTGCACTACCAGTTAATGCGCCGATTGCTGCTCCTGGCGGCCCAAACAAAGCGCCTCCAGCTGTTGCCGCCATACCGCTCCCTTTTAATGAAGATAAAATATCGGCTAGTTTTTGGCCTGTTGGAGGATTAAACATGACACGCATGGCTTCAGGATTCATTTCAACAAGACGTGAAAACTTGCTAAATTCATCCCTAAGGGCTTTATTTGGAAAAATAATTTCTTTTTGTTGCGGTCCAAGTTTTGTCCATAAATTTCTTAATTTAGATGGATTTATAGTTCCATCTTCATTGAATGCTGATGATAGCCAAGTATATTGCACAACTCTTTGACCCTCTTCATCCATTTTAGACATTAACTTTCTTGCTAAATTTGGCCTTTCATGTAATTGATTTTTTCTAACAAAAAAAGATAAGAGTGTATCTGGGTCAGCATTTCCTCTTGTAAACTTTGTTATATCTTTATCCATAAAAGGCACAACTTCACGACGATAAAAATCACGAGCTTCTGTTCGTGCTTTATAGATATCTTCATTATCAGTTGCTTGTTCAATGTCATCTTCAAGCGCATTTCTTAAGTCGCCGTAGATTCCTGCTTTTACAGAATCGCCTTTTCTAAAAGCATCGCTAGATAATTTTCCTAATTCACTAAGTAAATAATCGGTTTCTTTAATTGAAAATTCATTTTTTTCGCTAGGTTTTGTTATTCTTTCTAAAAGTTTCAAATCGCCTGGGTCTCTAAAAGCCGCTAAATCTGGATCTTGTTCTATTCCATCTAAAATTGTTTGCGCTCTATCTCTTAAATTTTGTCTATTAGTTGTCACGCCTTCCTTTTCAACTAAATCATTGTATTTTTTAAATAATGTATTTTTTTGTGATTGAACATCTTTTTCAGCCGTTTTTATGCCTTGCAATAAATAATCACCAGAATTCTTAAATTCAACATCACCACGAATCTTAGCCATTAAATCTTCCGCTTTAGTTTGAACTTGCTGCCCAACTTTTTGTAATTGCGCAGGAACGCCGCTGAATTTTTGATTAAATAATTGATTTTCGTATGTGCGTGCCAAGGAAGGGTTTTCAATAACCCGTCCTAAATTAGTTTCAGTGCCTCTAGCAGCTTCCAAGTTTTGCTGCAATCTTTCCATGGGAATATTAGGGGTCAACATTCTACTAGGCGCAAGCTCTGGTATTTTTGTTGCTGCTTGACCAGCTCCTTCAAACAATCCACCCATTAAGGCAGCTTCAAGTGGATTTTGTTCTTGCGTTGCCGCATAGGCTGATAATGCTCCTGTTCGCCCAAGTGCCCCTGCGCCTCTGCTTGCAAATTTAAATGGGCTAGCTGCAAAACCTGTGAGTTGTTGTAACAAAACATCGCCCGGCTGTTGTTGTTGTAGGCCCAGCATTTCTTTTATTCTTTCGCCAATATGCGGCGTATACTTCGATATTGTTTGTGCTGTTTGTGGCTCTATAAATCCTTTTTCAGCAGCATATTTGCTTGCTACTTCAGGCAATAAAGAAGGGCTAGTTATACCTCCACCAAGGCCCGCTAAAATATTTTTTGCAAATCTACCAGGTTGTTGAAACAATTGGCTTCCTGATGCCAAAGCCTCTCCCGGTAATTCAGTGGCAAAAGATTTTAAAGCACCAGGAAATCCTGTTATAGTGCTTTCAATATCGCTGACAACACCTTTCAAACCTTTTCTAGATCTAATTTCTTTATCTAAATCTTCATCACTAATGTATTCATGTTCAGCAGGATTAAACATCACTAGGCCCCTCTTTGTTGCATTCTGTATTGTTTAAGTTTTATCAGCTCTTCAGGCGATAAATCTTGTGCCGTCTTTTTAGGGTTTGGAGTTTGTATAATATCTTGCAAAGTTTTTTGCCCAACTTCTTTGGATGAAATCCCGTATTTTATTTGACTTGTTAAACTATTTCTTTCATCACCCAGTCTATTATATAGCACTAAAAGTCTATTAATGTATGCCTCATCGTTTTCGCCTAATCCTTGTTTAAGATTTACTTCCATGCCTTTAAAAGCTCGTTCAAAAGCAGGGGTTTTCATCGCTTTAGATAATAAATCTGCCCCACCTTTAACTAAAGCGTCGTACTGTGCGCGTCTTGCGCCAGTTTGAGCAAATAGACCCGGAACACCACCTTTTTCATTAGCAAAGCCAATTAAACTTTCAATATTTTTTCCCACAGCATCTATTGATGTTATCTGCCCTTCATGTTCTTTCTTGGTGCCAGCAGACAAAGGTATATTGCCCTCTGGCATACCAGCAATAATCCCACTATCTTTTGCAGCTTTAGCAAGTTGCGTTTTGATTTGTGCTTGTTTGAATTGTTGTTCTAATGGCGCCAAATTAATTTTAGCTTGTTTAGCTTGCAACTCTAAAGGTAATAATTGTTTTCTACTTGCTAAATCAAAAAGGGCTTTGTCATAACTTGTTTTTGCCATTGGCTCTGCATATTGCGCTTCAATACCTAACATTTTATTAGTTAATTGTTTAGCCAAAAAGTCTTGAGCCATTTGTTTAGGCGCATATTGCATTTGTAGTCCACTACCAAATCCTTGCATTATCGCTTGCTGTAAATTAGGTAACGCCCCAGCTTCTTCAGGAGTGCCTCTAATTTGACTTGGTATTCCTGGTAAATTAAATCCAATAGCCATTTTATCCCCCAAATCCTGAGCCAATTCCTTGACCTAATCCGTAACCAGCAGCCGCACCCATAGGCCCGCCTAAAAAGAATCCACCTAAAGCACCTAAACCACCAGCCAATTGCCCAAAACCTTTGCTTCTCTTTTGATTTTGCATAGCTTTTTCCATGGCTGCATATTGGCTCTGTTGTCCTAATAAACTGCCAAGCATATTTGCATAATCTGTGTTTGCCCCAAACCCTTGTTGATTGATGCCACTTAGACCAGATAAACCTGTTTTATACAAACCCATCATACGGCCCATATAATCACCAAAGTCTTGTTGTGATAGGGTTCCAGCAACATCAGCAGATTGTAATTGCGCTTGTGGCGTACCGCTCATACCGCCTGCGGCTGCCTGGTTGCCTGCTGCCCCTAAGGCTTGTTTAAGTGCCGATTGGAAGCCAGGGCTTTCTTGGTAGCCACCTGCAAGTTTGTTGTATACATCGCCTGTGGAGCCTGTAAGCTGGCCATATTGACCCATTAGCTGCCCGAGTGCATTTTGCCCTGCGCTCATGTAAGGTTGATAGTATGGCTGCATTGCGCCAGGTATTTGGTTTAAATATTTATTTGCAGCTTCTGGAATTCCTGAGTCTTTACCAAATAGGTTATATAATCCACCGCCAACGCCTGCGAGCCCTGTGCCTAATCCTAACATCTTCATCAGGCTTGCTAGTTGTTCATTAGAAAATTGTGATTGCGCCATGATGTGTCCTTAAATTAGTTGCACTTCTTTTAATAATGGTACGCCAGGATTAACTGGGTCTTCAACTGTTACCCAAACTTTTCCACCATTTGGTTCGGCAGGTGGCAACCCAGTACTATAAAACATTGTACCGAAGGCACATGTATATCTTGTAATTACGCCAATTGTTTGAGTATTTGTAACAACTTTAACAATATTAGCGTAACTTAAACTTGGAATTACAAGGCCTTCATTACCCATCAAACGTTGTAAATTGCTTATTAATACTTGTCGAAATGTTAATTCGTCATCAGTTGGATATCCGGCATCGTCAACCATTTCACCCATATGTAAATTGGGGATGCGGGTGACACTTCTATCGCTAACTGTCGCTGTCATTGATACACCTCCAATAAACCATCAGTGCAAACAAAACGACCAAAACCACTAAATCGAAGATGGAAAGTCGCATCATTTATAATTCCTAAGCGTTGATAAATGAAACGCGATTTACGCTGGCCTGTAGGATTCATGTTAAGTCGCCAGCTTGAACCGAATGATTCGCCTCCGTCACGAGATATACTTAAATCCACGGCCTCAGAATAGTTGGTTACAAATTCAGTTTGCGCTATAGTTGCCTCTACCCCTATAGGATTTCCTGATTCCGTTGTGATGTCCACATAAGATTCAGTAGCAAGTATTTGGCCCAAAGTGTTAGATTGAACTGGCAATAGTGTTTTTATGTTTTTCTGACCATTTTCAATTGTGAACCCTAAGCTTTTAGCAATAAAATAACGTTGTGTAGGTAATCTTACAGGGGGTGTGATGCGTATACGTGGTATTTCTTTTGGCGTTGGCGTGCCATTAATAGTGTAAATTGCATCTGTATATTGTGTTCCAAAACGATATATATCGCCGCCATTTAATGATACAAAATAATAATCATTGTTGAATAAAACAACTTGCCTTGCTATATGATAATTTAATTTTTCATCACTGACGTTAAAAAATAATCCCGTGTTAAAGTCATACGCATAACTTATATTGTCATCAGGAAATGTGAACTGATAAATCATATGCCCGTCTTGACGAAATAAAAATCCAGTGCAATTTCCAGCATTTGTTAAGTTTGCCAATACATATGAAATACCATCAGTCGAAATCATTTTAGTTTGACTGCCAGTCGCATACATAATAATCGGGCCTGATTGCTCATTGACAGCAAGCCATACAATTAAATTGTCAAGCTCTGCAATACTTGCAGCATTCAAACAACCATAATCAACGTTATAAGTCGTTGCTCTTTGATAAGGAAATAATGCAGATCCTACATCTTGCCAACTTTCAGCTACGTTGCTACCCATCACAATTAAATTATTACCATTACCAGGAACAGGAATAGCTGCTTGCATGCGTGTTGGTTTTGTTTGAATGGAACCTACGAGCTCAGGATTCGATGCGCCAATAGGCCAACTAAAAGCATTGTTAAACCCAGATAAAATCCAGTAGTTGGTATTTTGACAAGCTAAAATAAATCTGCCATTTTGAAATGAAATATAACCAGGGTTACTATAGATAGTGTAATCGTATTGAGCGGCTGTTAATTGCACAATGTTACTGTCAGTCAACCAATTATAAACATAAACATAAACGCCATCTGTGACACAAATTTCTGCATTATTGTTTTCTGCTATGTAAACATCTCCTTCAGAAGTTTGTAAGCTGCCCCTAGAAAATGCTTCAAGTTGTCCTGTTGTAGTATTTTGGGTTATTTTGTAAAAGTTATTTCCAATAACGACGACCATTAATTCGCCATTAAATGTTGTATAAACTCCCCTGCCTTTTTCTGTGCTGTTTAAAACAAGAGCCGTTGAATAACCTGCGTAAGGAACGAGAAAGTTATCGCTTACAATAAAGTTCCAGGTCTGTTCTTGGGAAATTTTTGGGTAACGGCCAAA
>CAYGZC010000146.1:0-10322 GCA_964354225.1 uncultured Chlorobiaceae bacterium
AAATATTTTGATGGACCAACAGTAATCGACTCGGCTTTTTGTTTTAGCATCTCAACAAACTTATCATACACTTTCTCATCAACGATTGCACGTGAGCAGGCAGAACATTTTTGTCCTTGAAAACCAAACGCAGCAACCGTAACTCCTGCAGCCGCTTCTTCAAGATTTGTTTCGCTATCGATGATAATGGAATCCTTCCCGCCCATCTCGGCAGCGACACGCTTAAGCCAGATTTGTCCGGGTTGTACTTTTGTTGCCTCAACGTTTATGTGAATACCAACTTCTTTTGAGCCGGTAAACGCAATGAACCGAGTCTTGGGATGCTTAACCAAAGTATCACCAACCGCACCACCCGGACCAGCTACATAATTTATAACACCTGCCGGCAGCTTCGCTTCTTGCATCACTTCCATGAACTTGTAACCGATTAGCGGTGAATCGCTCGACGGTTTCAGTATCACGGTATTACCCGCAACTACAGCCGCAGTTGTCATG
Source organism: uncultured Chlorobiaceae bacterium (assembly GCA_964354225.1). Classification (GTDB taxonomy): domain Bacteria; phylum Bacteroidota; class Ignavibacteria; order UBA10030; family SZUA-254; genus CAYGZC01. Next base: position 496 of record CAYGZC010000146.1, read on the forward strand.
CCAGTAAGAATCGCTAACGGAAAATTCCATGGCGGAATAACAACACCAACACCGAGTGGAATATATTCGAGCTCATTCTTCTCACCTGGAAGTTGGATGGCTGTCTTTGCTTTTGCATAACGCAGCATCTCTCGTGCATAGAATTCCAGAAAGTCAATTGCCTCGGCAGTATCGCCGTCTGCCTCAGGCCAGGTTTTGCCGACTTCTAAAATCATAGCGGCGTTCAGCTCGAAGCGGTGCTTGCGCATTATTTTCGCTGCTCTGAAAAGATAATCAGCACGCTTTGCTGCCGGTACCCATCTCCATTCTTCAAACATTTTCAGTGCAACTTCCATCACATTGTTAGCATCATGGGTCGTTCCTTTCTGGAATACACCAACGACTTGGCTTGGATTGGAAGGATTGAGTGAGTTAAGTTTATCACTTGAATAAACCTTCTCACTTCCGATGATGTTTGGATATTCTTGACCAAACTGCGATTCAAGTTTGGCGATTGCTTGTTCTTGTTTTTTTTGATTAGCTGGTTTTGACCATTCGGTGTATGGTTCGTTTTTAAATTTGGGGATTTTCATAGAGATTCCTAAAAAGATTTAAGTTTCAAGATTTATGTTACTCAGCGTTCTCCGTGCCTCTGCGGTGAATTATTTAATCGCTTTTATCACTGCATCATGCACTTTCGGTCTAATTTGCATGATTTTGGAATTATTTCGTGTCGGATAGACACGATTGGTCAATAATATAACAAAAATTTTCTTTTCTGGCTCAACCCAAACGGATGTTCCGGTGAAGCCGGTATGCCCGAAAGATTTTTCTCCAAACAAAGTACCAGCAGAACTATAACCGTTCATGGTCTTTGTATCCCATCCAAGCGCGCGAGTGCTATTTTTACTCTGACGTGTTGTGAAAAATTTTATTGTCTCAGGTTTTAAATATTGCTTGCCCCCGTAATTACCACCATTCATGATCATCTGTAGAAAAATTGAAAGGTCTGAGGCTGTTGAAAATAATCCGGCGTGCCCTGAAACACCACCAAGAGAATAAGCATTCTCATCGTGGACTTCACCTTGAATTAATCGCTTTCGGTAAACAGAATCATATTCAGTCGGCGCGATCTTTTTCCAGATCGATGATGGAGGATTAAAAAATGTTGACGGCATACCAAGCGGTTTAAAGAAAACTGAATCTACAAACTTATCAAGCGTGACACCAGAAATCCTTTCGACTATTTTTCCTAAAAGAACAAAATCGAAATCGCTGTACACCGTTGAATCACCGACATTAAAAATCATTTCAGTTTGATAAACGGAATCTAATACTTCCTGCTGTGATTTACAGGTTAGAAATAATCGTTTGAATGCCGGCAATCCGCCATTATGAATGAGAAGATTCCGGAGAGTGATTTTTTCTTTCCCATTATTATTGAATTCCGGGATGTACTTTACAACTGCATCATCGAGTTGAATACATCCTTCTTCATGTAATCTCATCATTGCCGATGTCGTCGCTACCACTTTCGTTACCGATGCAAGGTCATAGGTTGTGGAAGCATTAACCTTTGGACTGCCGGAAGAATATTCTAATGAACCGAACGATTTGTTATAAACGATCGCACCGTCTTTCGCAACAAGAAGTTGTCCGCCAGGAAAAGCATGATCGCGAATCGCTTCATTCATGATTGAATCAAGCCGGTCAAGACTATCTTTAATCATTCCTACATTAACAGGTGAATCTTTCCGCAAAACTGATTGAGTAAGATCGGCCCCGGTTCCAAATGGAAATAGTCCGGGAATTGTAACAGGTAATTTCCCACTCGTCGGAATTTCACCGAACAGCGCTTCAACAACGGCTTCAGTTGAAACTTCACAATCAGAATAGGTACAAACAATTGTACCGGCATTGGGAAACGCACCGATGACATAGGGACTTCCCAGCGAGATCAGCGCCGTCGGTTTACGAAGCTTCGTGAGCGAATCGACAACCCCAATCATTTCCGGCAGAAGTCCAAACAATCCCGAACCGGACCGGGCTTTGGAAAATATGGGACAAATGATCAGATCGGCATCATTAGCTTTTTTAAATACCGACCTAAAATCAAGAGAATCACTCGTAGGATTGATTTTCATTGTTTGGAAATTAGGAATCCGTTTTCTCAATTGCGCGGTAAAATAATCCCCGACTGCCTCGTTCGGTGTGGATGATGAAGTGCGATGAATTTCCGTGCGATAATTCTCCGCATCGGAAACTGTGATTAACAGGATTTCTTTGAAACCGGTATGGTCAAGCGGAAGAATGGAATCGTTCTTTAACACAGTTATCGAATTCCTTGCTACCTTTTTTGCCAGTGCGAGATGTTTCGGCGTCGCAACAGCTTCCGGTATCTTTTTCAAATCAACAAAACGATTTGTTGCCAATCCCATCGACCATTTGTATTTTAAAATTTTTCCGACAGATTCATCAATCCTTGATTCCGATATTCTTCCGCTCTTGATTGCATCTGCAATTGATTCTATTGCTTTTCCTTCATCAGGAAGAACCAGAAGTATGTCCACACCTGCCTCAATTGCTTTGACCGCAGCAGAATCGGATCCGTACCAATTCACAATGGCTCCCATATCAAGTGCATCGGTAACTATAAGTCCTTTAAATCTAAATTCCTTTTTCAAAATATCATTGATAATGGATGATGATAATGTTGCCGGAATTTTTTTGGGTTCAAGCGAAGGTATTTCGAGATGCGCCACCATGATTGAAAGAATGCCGCTATCAATCAACCGACGGAACGGCAATAATTCTATACTGTCAAGTCTTGATCTTGGTTGAGAGATGATCGGTAAATCAAGATGAGAGTCGGTTTGCGTATCGCCGTGCCCGGGAAAATGTTTACCGGTTGCAAGAACTCCACCGTTGCTTAATCCGGCAGCAAACGCGGATGCTATATCGGCGACCAATATCGGATCTTCTCCGAACGATCTCGTATTGATGACGGGATTATCCGGATTATTATTTACATCGGCTATAGGTGCAAAGACCTGATGAACACCAAGCGCGCGGGATTCTTTTCCAATCGCTTCACCGACTTTATAAGCAAGCGTCGTATCCCTTGTAGCTCCAATAGCCATCGCTTCGGGAAAACGTGTTCCTCTTCGGATGCGCATTGCGCTCCCCCACTCAAAATCGGAGCCGATCAGTAATGGCAAATCCGACATTTCCTGAAACTGATTTATCAGTGTAGCTGTCTCATACACATCTCCTTGAAAGAAAATCAATCCACCAACTTTTTGTTCCTTCACCAACCGTTCAAGTCGTTTAAACTCATCGCTCTCATTACTGTAATAATAACCGTAGGCACGGGACATGATCATCTGGCTGATCTTTTCGCGGAGAGATAAACGCTTCAGCGTTTGCTCAACCCATTCTCTTTCTGTCGGTTGTTTTACAGTTGAAGTTGGCGCACATCCTTGGTATAACAAGAATGAGAAGCAAAAGACAAACAAAATTAGGAGATAGTTGCAGGGATTTCTCATAAGTGATGTACTGGTTTAAGACATTGAATTTTAAGGAAAAAAGGTGTGGAAAGCAAGAATAGTTCACCGTCCCGTCGTTCGGCGGGATAAACTCCGACGCGGAGAACGCAGAGAAACTCTGCGACCTCTGCGCCTCTGGGGTGAATAATTACCCGAATGCATTCAACCCGATAATTGCGGCTCCGAATGCGGCTGAAAATTTTGCCTTCTGTATAACTATGTTTGGCAGTGAGCTAATGATTTTCTCTTTAACTATTTTCGAATATGGATTCTCAGACTCGAGGAGTCCGCCCATCAGCGCAACAGGAAGTTTCTTTTTCGGTCTCACTTGCATCGTCATCACTCGAACAAGCTCAACCAGCTCAGTCGCATTTTTAAAAAGTATCGTGTTGGCAGCTCTATCGCGCTCGACTACTGCTTCAAATACCTTCGGAGTAAATGCAGCAATATCAATTTTCTCATGATATATTTTGCTGATCAATCCCTCGTGCGAAGAAACATTAAAATGTGTAAATGCTTTCTTCGTCAATTCTGTTTTCTCATTTCGCCCATCGAACTGGCGCATCACAATGTTGAGAGCATCCCTGGCAATACCATAACCGCTTCCTTCATCACCGATCATTTTTCCCCAGCCGCCCACACGTAAAAGTTTTCCATCTTCGGTACGGTAAAGCGCGATTGAGCCGGTTCCTGCTATAACTACAATTCCGGGTCCACCTGCAAATGCAGCTTCGAGGGCAATTCGTGCATCCGTTTCAACGGTGATATTCTTTAAGAGAAACTTTTTCTTTACGCTAACGGCATGAAGTGTATCGGTAAGCTCGGTTCTATCCGAAGCTCGCCCCGCACCGGCAATTCCCATGACAATGCTTTGAAGATTTTCTGGCTTGCAGTCGACTTTTTTACAGCATTCACGGATCAGCTCAAATAGAGATGCTGCAACTAATTTGACACCGAAAGATTGTATCTGAGTTGGACCGCAGCTGCATTCTGCAACGACGGTTCCGTCCTGTCCAACTATTAAAGCGTTGGTTTTTGTTCCACCGCCATCAATGCCAATTACATATCGTCTTTGCTCGCTCACCGAAATCCAATAATGCTGAAACCATTCTATTTTATCAAAATATTACTGTACAAAAGTATTAAAAAGCGGTATGAGATGCAAGATAGTGTGTGACGAATCTGATCTAGTGGGGAACATTGACATATTTATTATTATAAGTATTTAAGCGTATAAATTTGTTGTTAAACAGCACATTTACAAAATTGAACACAAGGGAAAATGGATAATGAAAATTCCGATTCAATAATGGATAGTTTTGTAATGGTGACACTAACAACTAGAATTCCAACTATCAAGAAATTAGATAATCTACTCTCCTTTTGGTATCTTGTGTAAAGCAATGGAACCCCTTACGAATAAAATAGATAATCTAAGCAAGCTCGTTTCCGAGGCGATTGCACATTATTGGAATACGCGAAAGAAGCAATCAGATAAGCAGGCAACGTCAGGTCAGGCTGATCAAGGTGCAAGAAGTGCAGTTACGGGCGGCGCTCAAATGGACGGTTTTATTAAACTAATCACCGACATTATTATCGAAGCTGGAGCCGATAAAGATTCCATCTTCCATAATAAGTATCTTGAATTGCCAGGTTTCTTTCGTCCGACAAAGGAATGGGATTTGCTCGTCGTGAAGAACGGTCAACTTGTTCTCGCCCTTGAGGCAAAATCCCAAGTTGGTCCCTCTTTCGGAAACAATTTCAATAACCGAACTGAAGAAGCAATGGGAAGTGCAATCGATCTATGGACAGCGTTCCGCCAAGGTGCATTCAACAAAACTGTCAAACCTTGGCTTGGTTACGTCTTTCTTCTTGAGGATTGTCCGGAATCGCAGAAGCCGGTTCGGGTTCAAGAACCGCACTTCAAAGTTTTTCCCGAATTTGTCAACGCTTCATATGCCAAACGCTATGAACTCTTCTGTAGAAAACTTGTGCGAAAGCGACACTATAATGTTGCATCCTTTCTAATGTCTGGCAAACAGAAAGGTCTGAAAGGGCACTATACTGAACCTGCCAATGATTTGACATTTGGAATCTTTATCAAGTCACTGATTGCTCAAATTGCTGCTTTTGGAATTTCAGGGAAACGATGATTTCACGAGATAATGGAGAGCGCGAGACTACAACTCACCGCCTTATTCAAGGTGATGCTAGATACGTACCTTTCATCAATGATGAATCAATCCATCTTGTTGTAACATCACCGCCCTACTGGACACTAAAGCGATATAATGAAAATTCCAACCAACTTGGGCATGTATCCAACTATGAAATTTTCCTCGTGGAACTCGCCAAGGTTTGGAAAGAGATGTTTCGTGTTTTAGTGCCAGGTGGTCGGCTGGTGTGTGTCGTAGGCGATGTCTGTCTATCCAGACGGGAATATGGCCGCCATGTAGTTGTTCCGCTCCATTCAGATATTTCTGTCTCCTGTAGAAAAATTGGCTTCGATAATCTCAATCCGATTATTTGGCATAAGATCAGCAATGCAAACTACGAGATCAACAACGGCTCAAAGTTTCTTGGGAAACCATATGAACCGAATTCAATCATTAAGAACGACATTGAGTTCATACTCATGCAAAGAAAGCCGGGGGGGTATCGCCAACCGACAGAACACCAACGCAAATTAAGTATGATCTCTAAAGAGGAATACAGTAAATGGTTCCAACAGTTCTGGAATCTTAGTGGTGCTTCTACGAAGAAGCATCCAGCTCCTTTTCCCTTGGAACTTGCATATAGACTTGTTAGAATGTTTTCTTTTTGGGACGACACAGTAATAGACCCATTCTGCGGAACTGGGACAACAATGCTAGCTGCAATGAAAGCCAAACGGAATAGTATTGGCATTGAGATTGATCCCGAGTATTGCAAAATGACCGAAGAACGTCTCAGGGAAGAAAACTCCAATATGTTCTCATCAACCAATTTGGAGTTTATCTATCCTGCCGTAGAAGCTAAACAAAAACTTGCTGTGAGTGACAAACGAAACAAATATATAGCTCGAAAGAGAAAATTTGTAAAGAAACATGCATAGTTTCTATCATAAGCACGCGCAAAAGGATAATATATGGAATACCGTCACACACAATTTAGTACTGTAATAATCTTTGCCGTGGGAATTGTCATCGCGGCAATGTTTGTTCATTTCCTGATATCGGAATCGGTTCATCCTATTGAAGCAGGACTCGCTATATTACTTCTTGTTACTTTATTTCTCTTCGCATCACTCACTGTAGAAGTCAACTATGGCAGTGTGGTATGCTACTTCGGACCCGGACTCATCCGAAAGGAAATCAAGCTATCTGATATTATCGATGCTCGACCTGTAACCAATTCCTGGCTTGCGGGCTGGGGAATTCGATGGATACCCAGGCGATATATGCTGTGGAATGTTTCGGGCTTTCAAGCAGTAGAACTGACGCTAACGAACGGTAAAAGGTTTCGGATTGGCACAGATGAACCCGATTTGCTTGTCCGTGCAATTCAAATCAACAAAACGGCGGGAACCTAACCAGCGGCTTCCTGAACAAAATTGTTTCGGGGAAGGCAGGACTGAGACCCGCTAAAAGATAAAGCATGGCGTATATAGATTTCGTATATTATGAAAGCTATCAACATAAAACCAGATTTGTTTTGATCGCAACTTAACCGCAATCATAAGGAGAAAAGAACATGAGCAAAGGTCAGGACAGTAAAAAGTCAACCAAGAAGGCACCAATGAAAACCAAGAAGGAAAAGAAAGCCGCGAAGAGGGACAAGAAGCAAGGGATAGTGAACACGGTATCACAGCAATTTTGATACTGCTTACATGAATTTGGCGGCGTGTTGGGGGCAATGCCGTTAGCCGGCAACACCTTCCCTATTTGTGAAGTAGTTCCGCCCAACCAACAGAAAGCAGGCGGTCAAGAAGGATGGCGGACAGGTGTACTCCTGAAATGGACAGCAATCGGGAGTTCAACTCCCTCTAAACATAGGAGCTCAAATATCTAAGGAATAATTTCCGTGGAAACAACACAGAGCATCATCAAAGAAATTGTATTTAGAACATTTGTTTCCGTTCTTTGTTGCACAATTTTAGGTTATCTATTCTGGAAAGGATTGGTTTTCTACCGTTACCATTCGGCGTTTCAGTTCATAGCATACGGAACAATGGGTTCAGTCTTTTTCTATACTCTGCGTTTCAGCGTTAAGAATGCATTTGCCGCATTGCTTTTAGCTTTAGTTGTGTTTTCATTTCTCGTCATCGAATCACGCGGTCTTTATACCTTAAGAGACTCATTAGTTGCAATCGCTATGGCATCAACTATCTACGTTTACTGCACCACTTTTCATAATCGAACCAAGCTCTCTAAGTTGACTGAACCACTTATCTTGGCAATGCTTTTTTCTATAAGCAATTTTATCATTTTTTTATTAATCGATGCTATCGTGTATAAAATTCCCATAACTTTAACTTGGGTGTATGAAGTCACAAAGCACTTTTTCCTGATTGGATTAGGAATTGGCATTGGAATCATATTAACTGAAGAACCTTATTCAGAAAAGATACGTGCAAAATTTCGCAATTTCATTATCTGATCCAGATTGAAGCTGGATAAAATTTTCAGGGACAACAAAGATGAACTCAATACAAGATCTAAAGAGAGAATACAAAGAACGGAAAAAACCAGCCGGAGTCTTCATGGTAAAGAACACTGCGAACGGCAAGGTACTGCTTGGAAGCAGTCTGAACCTCGAAGGACCTTTGAACAGTCACAAGTTTATGCTGACTATCGGAAAGCACCGCAACGAAGCTCTCCAGAAAGAATGGAATGAATCAGGTCCCGACAAGTTCGTCTTCGAAATTTTAGAAGTTGTGAAAGTCAAAGACGATCCTGATTTTAACCTGAGCGATGAATTGACACTGCTTGAAGAAATCTGGATCGAGAAATTGCAGCCCTTCGGTGAGCTAGGGTATAATACCGACATGCATATACGCCAGGCATAGAGCGAGAAATCTTAAACATCTCCTCTCCCTTGGCATTAAAATTAAGGGGATAGTAAACATTCTTCTTTTACTACCCCCTACCTTAAAGTAAAAATCACCTTATCAATAACATCTTCTTCACATTTATGAAATTACCTGCTTGTATCTTATAGAAAAACATACCGCTCGGTAAAGTATTCGCATTAAAACTCACCGATTTGAACCCCGCGGTTTGCGTTTCATTGACAAGAGATACCACTTCTCGACCAAGTAAATCGTAGATTTTTAATGTCACATGTGCCTTCTCAGGTAATCCATATCTAATTTCAGTAATTGGATTAAATGGATTAGGATAATTCTGATCCAATGAATATTCCGTCGGGATATTAGAATAGTTTACATTCTTAATATCCGTGACGAGATCTATAACAAAATTCCAAGAGATCTGCACGGATAGAATATTTCCATACAAATCCGACAGTGAATCAATGGCGACGCTCAATGTATCACCTTCAATCAAATCATTAATATCCTTCGGTGTAATTACTAGTTCATCACCTTTACACAAGATATTAATCTCAACGTTAAGATCTTTAGAAATATTATGCATCTTAATATGTTGTTTATTGGCAGTAGCACAATTGATATTTTCACTAAACTGAATTTTAATATCGTCGCCGGTATTCAGGATTCCATCAGACGGTTGCGGATTACCAAATGCAACGGGAGCGGTACGGTCGAGCACACCTGCGTAAGTACGCGTAATGAAAGAATCAACCGTGCAATGTGTTGATGCCCGGAGTTCATAGACTCCATCGGATAATGCCGACATATCCCATAAATAGAGAATTGAATCAGCCGGCAAAGTAGCCCGTGGATAATTAAATAATTGAATCCAGTCGTTAGCTCCGTTCAGCCGATATTCGAATTTAAGCTGCTGCATACTCACGTTGGCTGCATTATAATCTTTTAAAACAATTGCCATCTGATTATTGTTGGTGGTGTTGACAATCCAATTCAACGAAGGTTGTACTACCCTGACATCACTACATGGCTTTATAAAATGCACACTGAAAGTTACGGTAGTATCAAACTGGTCGTCGCACGGAGAATATAAGTGCACCATTAGGTTATCGTAATCATATACACTGCCGACCTCTCGCATTACGCGTAACGTTGCCCGTTGAGGATCTGCGCTATTGGGCGGCATTGAAAATGGCAGTTGATCATCACCAAGCACTGCACCTCCCACCTGTATAATCGCTCCATCGGGATTG
>CAYGZC010000147.1:0-6787 GCA_964354225.1 uncultured Chlorobiaceae bacterium
CCAGTTGATTTTGTTACTGGTTTGAATTTATTCAATCAATGGGATACGATCGGACCAATACCACGTATAAATGTAATGAAAATTCAAATTGGGTATGATGCAACCCATGCACCGGCAAATCATGCAAAAGATTATTTCAGAATGATAAGATTTGCATTGTGTACGGCGCTGATGACTGACGCTTATTTTATGAATAGTGATGGATATAATAATAATTGGACGAATTATTATGATGAGTATGATGTTAAGCTTGGATATCCAAAAGGAAGAGGACAGAAATTATCTAATGGTTGTTATGTAAGATTTTTCGATAATGGTGTTTCAATCGTTAATCCGACCAGCTCGAACAAGACTGTGACAAACAGTGATCTTACAGGTATAAGTGGTTACGATGGTGGGTATTACAGATTTAAAGGTAATCAAGATCCCGCCTGGAATGATGGTAGCTCGTTCACCTCGGTAACATTAGTAAGTACGGCTGCCTCCGGTGGATCGCAATATGTTGGAGATGGGATAATATTAGTGAAGACACCGACCACGATAGTTTCGGATATTATTATAGATAACGCTTACAGCGGAACATCACCAGGTTCAAGTAATGCCGTACACTCAGGATTTACTTGGGATCAAGCTGCAGAGTATAATGCACCTAACCCGACGTGGTATACATCTACCCAGAGTTCAACGGGTATTAATTATTATGATAGTTATTATGCGGCAATGGGAAATGGTTCTGCAAAGGCAGTTTTTAAACCGACAATCAATGTAATCGGGCAATATAAGGTATATGAGTGGCATGGTTGGAGAGGAAAAAATTCATCCAGTTATACTGAAGCGAGCAATGTTCCGTGCATTATTGCCCACGCGAATGGTGTGACAAATTTAACTATAGATCAAACAAAAAATTATGGTTCATGGAATTTACTTGGTACATTTGATTTTACAGCCGATGGAAAAGATTCGGTTGTAATTTCAAACAATGCAAATGGCAACGTTATAGCCGATGCGTTTAAATTTGAATATGTTGGTGAAAATAATTCTGCTCCGGCAGCACCCGAACTTCGTTCCCCCACTAATGGTGCGCTGAACATTACTAATTCACCATTGTTATCCTGGTACACTGCAATAGGCGCGGTTAGTTACAAGTTAGAAGTTGCCGCAGATTCACTTTTTGCGAATGTTGTATACAGTGATTCATCAATTACAATTCTTTCCAGACAGACTTCAACACTTGCAAGCAATACGAAATATTTCTGGAGAGTACAATCTATTAATCAGTTGGGAATCAGTGGATGGTCAAATGTATGGTCATTTACTACTATGATCCCAGCACCATCAATACCAGCACTTTCACTGCCTGCGAATGGCTCGATCAATATTCCAACATCAGTTACATTATCATGGAATGCATCCACAGAGGCAGCCAGCTATCGATTTCAAATTGCATCCGATTCACTCTTTAAGGCGAAGATCATAGATGATTCGACACTCACACAAACATCTAAACAGCTTACATCATTATCAAATAACACCAAGTACTATTGGCGGGTGAATGCAAAAAATAATAGTGGAACAAGTGAATACTCTCCAGCATGGAACTTTATGACCATCATCGGATTATCATCGATACCAACACTTTTGCAACCGATCGATGGAGCGATTAATTTACCAACGGCATTAACTCTGAGTTGGAATGCTTCCATATACGCCTCTACATATCGAGTACAAATATCTGCAGATTCATTATTTATTACAATTAAAATGGATGACTCGACAATTACGGGTACATCAAAGCAAGCAGGTTTGTTATTAACAAACACTAAATACTATTGGCGAGTTAATGCTAAAAATATGGTGGGGACCAGTTCATATTCTAAAGCCCGGACATTTACAACTCTTGCCGATACACCTGCGACGGGGGTTCAATTAACGATGAATCGAGACAGTATCGATTATGGTAAAGTAATTGTTGGAACAAGTAAAAAGGATTCTGTAACATTGATCAATTCTAGCTCACAGCCAATTTCCATCTCTAAAATTATTTCAACAAAGTCTGAATATACCGTCAGCCCTTCTGCGCTTAATCTTTTTCCCGGGAACCGACAAAATGTATATGTAACATTTTATGCTAGCAAAAGAGATACCATTAACGGTTTGGTTCTGCAAATATTTGATTCCCTGAGATTGATTGACACAATTAAAGTCACCGGGCGAGGTGTTGCTCCTCCCAAAAACGTTCGCAAAAATAGAACACTCAATATAACTTCAACATCTGTTGGGACCGCGAATATCGATAGTTTTGTGGTCTATAACTCTGGGGATTTAAGCTTATCGATTCTGAATATTCAATCGACGGAGCCGAGTTTCACCATTAGTCCTACATCTACCATAATAGCTCCATCGGATAGTCAGTATTTTTACCTAACAACAATATCAAATGATTATAAATCAAAACGAGGGTATCTTATCTTTACTGACAATTCAAAGGAGACGCCGGATTCGATGTTGGTTGAGTTGACGATTAAATTGAATGAGCAACCCATAGGAATTCTACCTGCGAGTTACGCGCTGGAACAAAATTATCCAAATCCGTTCAATCCAACGACTATGATTGGATATCAACTACCTGTCGATTCTTATGTCAATTTAAAAATATTTAACTCACTTGGTCAGGAAATTAAAGTTTTTGTTAATGAAGTACAGTTAGCAGGTTATCACTCTTCCATTTGGGATGCGACTAATAATGAAGGCTCATCGATGACGAGCGGGGTGTATTTCTATCGTATAAATGTGTCGGGTATTGGAAAGCATGAAACATTCTCTGAAGTCAAAAGGATGATATTATTGAAATAGCATAAGTAGATGAATATCCTGTGCTAAGTAATAAGGCTGTCTAAAAAGACCTATGAGGCAGCCTTATTTTTTTTGGTATCGACCTTAACCTGACACCGTTTTAGTGCTTACACTATTACGAACATCTCATTTGACCCAGAATCTGATCGGATAAACATTCACCCGTGCAAGTACGGTGATGTACGACGTCAAGCGATAAACAATTGGAAATCAGTTTCATTGTTTAAAAAAACAATACTCTTAGTAGAAAAGAAGTTTCGGACCATCCATGGATATTGGACGTTACCGCTTTTATTGCCATAGTATTTTCAACTAAGTTCAGGTATGTCTCCCATTGTTTCCACCTTTATCGTTCTTAAAGTTATTGATTAATTCAATTGTATTTGATATATTCAAATAAAAAGAAAAATGGGAAAATAATAATAAAAATGTTGATCCATGGATTATCAGATGTTAAAAGATTGGACAGTTTGACTAATGATCTCAATAATAGTTGCTACTTATAACAGAGCAAAGACCCTTCCACTTACAATTTCGAGTATTTTGGCACAGGATTATAAAAACTTTGAAATAATTATTGTTGATGATGGATCAACTGATAATACGCAAAATGTAATCAGATCGTTTAATGATGACAGAATTCGAATTTTTCGACATGATACAAATAAAGGTGTGTGCGCCGCAAAAAATACTGGATTAAATAATATTCATGGTGAATGGTTTACTTTTCTAGATAGTGATGATGAAATGATTGTCCCTAATGCGTTAAGCACACTTCTAAATGTCGTCTCTACAGTTAATCCTGAAATTGACGCTATTACATGTAATTGCATTGATTCTACGACTGGTAAATTCAGCGGGCAAGGTTTAGGTTATGATCAATACTTATCCATTGAAAATATTATAAAAGACATGCATGGTGAGCATTGGGGATTAACAAAAACCAGCCTTTTGAGAGGTGATCGATTCAATGAGGATTTAACTGGTGTAGGGGAAGTTCTTTGGTATAAGATAAGCAAACGAGCAACAAGATATTATATTCATAAAGCATTAAGGGTTTATCATACAGGAGGTTCTGACCAAATCACCAAAGTGAGGAAAAATTTTGATATTCAAAAGAGATATAAAGCAATTTTGACAATGATTGAAGAGTCTGAATTTATAGAAGATTTAAAAAAAATTAATCCGATGAAGTTTAATAAAATGGTATTTTACTTCATAATGGTTTGTGTGGAAGCGGGCGATAAGGGGAGAGCAGCTAAACTAAGTCATGAATTGGTCCAAATACCTGGTTTCATTGCTAAAAGAGTTATCATAAAAGCTGCCTTATCTATTGGTCCTAATTTTGTAAAATTGTTGAGATCGATAAAATATTGAAATTATATTTCAATATTGTTTATATAATTACCTATTTTTTACTAATCTAGAGTCGATAATCGATATTATGAGTCTCTCATGACCCTAAAATGTTCGAATGTTTTTTACCAATGCTATCATTTTACTTCAAATATTTTGGTTAATGATTTATGGGGAATATAGGATTTAAGGAATTAGACTGCGATGTATAAAGCTCAATGTGAGATAAACATCGGTGGATGAGCTACGAACCCAGTAAAAATCTATAAATGTTTTACCAAAGTTTGGTTATAATCATGGATTGGATTTCATGAGTTCAACAATTAAGTGCAACACCTAAGGATTATATTAATGGAATATACAATACCTAGGTGTTTATGCCAAAAACATATACTCATCTCTCTCCGGTGGAGAGAGATGAAATTGCGATATTTTACGCCCAAGGCGTATCGCTTAATGACATTGCTATGCAACTAAACCGCAGTACAAGTACAATCTCAAGAGAATTGAGACGGAACAAATCTCCAATCTACAATTCCTACCGTTCATATCTAGCGCAACAGCGTGCTGCAGAACGCAAAAGCAATGCTCATCAACGTCCACGACTGAAGAATCATTCCATCTGCTTCTACGTTATAAGGAAACTCAAACTCGGATGGTCTCCAGAGCAAATTTCTGGTAGAATAAGCATCGATCATCCAAAGTTAAAGATCAGCCACGAAGCTATCTATCAGTATCTTTACGATCCGAAAGTTCGTCAATGCGAAGACTTGGTGCCGCATCTTGCTCGTGCACACAGGCGACGCCAACTGAAAGGACATCGTCATACACATAAAAGTTCGCATATTCCGCTTCGTATCGGCATTAACGACCGTCCTGAGCACATTCTAATCCCGCTAAGGCGGGATGGTCACTGGGAAACCGATGCAGTTATTTCTCGACAAAGCACCGCTGCTTTAAATGTCACCGTGGAACGCAAAAGTCGATTCACTAAAATTACTAAGATGCAACAGAAGTCCGCTCATCAAACACGCTGTGCCCTGACTCGATTATTATCTCGTTTTCCAAAACATGCCAGGCGTACAATCACCTATGATAACGGATCTGAAAATGTTGACCATCATCATGTCAACGATGTCTTGGGTACGCAATCCTACTTCTGCAATCCTTATCATAGTTGGGAAAAAGGAACTGGCGAAAATACTATTGGATTGATTCGCCGTGTCTTTCCTAAGAAAACCAACTTCAATTGTGTTTCTGTCCCTGATATTAAAACACTTGAACATCGACTAAACAATAGACCAAGAAAATGCTTATCTTTCAAAACACCCTTAGATATTTTTCGTAACTGTTGCACTTAAACATTGAATGTAGTTTTGTAATAATAACAGATAATCATGTTATTTAGGTATGTTTGCTTAAAAGATTTTTTTTGCACTAGGTGATAAACAATATTATCATTTTCTACTTACTATTATTCATTTTTAACACTGATCTATAGATCACGGCTAATATTTAATCCTTTTGACCCTTAAGATAAATTAAATTTGTTTAATTTCAACTCTCCGAAATCAAGTTATTATTATTTGTGCCTTTGTTGTATCATTAATAGTTATATAAAAAAGCTAACGAAATTCTGAAAGTCCCTTGAATTTCTCGATTTTCTTTATTAGATTTAAATAAAGAATTTGATGGATATGATTAGAATTAATATCATTAATGATAGAAAGAAGAAGGTTACAGATATTCTGTTTCGGTGTATATTTTTTGTTTTAATCACGGTCTCACTACTGACTACTGTTGGATTTTCACAGAAGATAATAAACCATGACTATCCAAGGATAGCAACGCTTGAATGGATGGGTGGTAATGTGAAATGGTTAAGTAAGTTCGACCTTATCCTGGCAGGAGCAAACCGCGATAGTTTGATCTATAGATCGGTGAAAGCCACAAATCCGAATACATATATACTCCAGACAATGGATTGGAATGCTGGTGGACCTTTCCATGTTTGGGGTAACCCTGATGCCATTCCTGCAGAGTGGCGACTGAGACATAGTGATGGCTCATATCTTAATTATGGTAGTAATTATTTTCTTGATGTGACAGATTACTGTGGTTTATACAACGGTGAAAAATATAATGAAGCATTACCGAGACGTTTAATGGAAATAACTGATTGGTCTTCAATCGATGGTCAAAGCAGCGATGGAACTTGGAATTTTCCATGGGGCAATGGCGGAGATATTGACCTCGACCGTAATAACGTTAACGATTACTCCGAGCATGGTCAAGCGTGGATAAAGGCGAAGTGGGATGCGGGACAAAATGCTATCAGGAATAACCTCCATGAAA
This sequence comes from uncultured Chlorobiaceae bacterium, assembly GCA_964354225.1. Taxonomy (GTDB): domain Bacteria; phylum Bacteroidota; class Ignavibacteria; order UBA10030; family SZUA-254; genus CAYGZC01. The sequence goes on from CAYGZC010000147.1 coordinate 6,565, forward strand.
AGTATAAGGCAAAGTGGGGAAATGCAAACGCTAAATTGATTTTCTCATGGACGTATGATGATACAATGTGTGTTCACGTATCAAATGGTCTTGGTTGGGAAGATATGTACAGAAATAGTCCAGTTGATTTTGTTACTGGTTTGAATTTATTCAATCAATGGGATACGATCGGACCAATACCACGTATAAATGTAATGAAAATTCAAATTGGGTATGATGCAAC
>CAYGZC010000148.1:0-2220 GCA_964354225.1 uncultured Chlorobiaceae bacterium
ACAATCGTTCGTGATGGCAGGTGTTAAACCGGAAAATGTTGATGTTGCAGAACTTCATGATGCTTTCACAATTCTCGAAATTGCTGAAAGCGAAGAGGTTGGATTTTTTAAAAAAGGTGAGGGACACGTCGCTCTTGAAAAAGGCGAGACAAAAATCGGTGGGAAGATTCCGATAAATCCTTCTGGTGGTTTGAAAGCGAAAGGACATCCAGTTGGCGCTACCGGTGTCGGTCAGGCGCATGAGATTGTTCTTCAATTGAGAGGCAAAGCAGAAAAGCGACAGGTGAAAAACGCAAAAGTTGGCTTCACCTGCAATTTCGGCGGCTTCGGAAATAATGTTGTCTGTATTACTTTTATAAAGGAGAAATGAAAATGGAATTAAACATATACGCATACAAATGCAAGCGCTGCGGACAAATTCATTATCCTTACAAAACGATCTGCAAACAATGCGGAGAGAATGACCACAACGAGTTTGACATTGTTCCATTACCCAAAAAAGGAAAGCTTCTAACCTATACCATACTTCATAATCCTCCCTCTGATTATGAAGTTGTAACTTTATCACTTGGTATAGTCGAGTTAGAAGGTGGTCATCGAATTACCGGACAATTGAATATAAAAAATCCGAAGATCGGAATGCAAGTTAAGGGTAAAGTCGAGGTTGTTCGCAAAGAAGCATACAAGAAACATTTGGGCATGGTTTTCTATCAGGTATGATGGAAGTCGTTAGTTACGGGAATCAAATTCGCTGGGGAAAATATAAATTGCATTCAAAATTTACCTCGGCGGTTAATTTTTGTTCCGATGATTCTTTTGTCTTTGTAGTGAATAAAGAAATTGGTAAAGGACCTTTAAACATTGTCTTGCAGGGAATTGCAGTCGATTCCGTATCATCGCTGAAAGTCGGCAGCGATGGTTTCTGTCTGAATGGAAATAAATTTTGTTTCGATAAGTCGAAGTTCTACAATTCCAGTTTAGAGATTTCTGAATACATCAAAGAAAATTTTGAACATAATTTGAAGCTTTTTGAGTCTATCCTTGTCGAATTATCTCCACCAAAAAGTTTAGCGTTCTTGTTCGATGATCGAAGAAAGAAGAATTTTCTCACTTCTTTCGAGAGCGAATATCTCAAAAGATTCGAAACTGGTTACAAGATAATTTTATCTGATGATTATATTGAAGGAATAAAAAGCGTAAGGGGGCTTGGACCGGGGCTAACACCAAGCGGTGACGATTTTATTTCGGGGGTGTTGATTGCGTTAAATCTATTGCAGAAAATTCGCAGCGCTAATTATACACAAACGATCAAGCATATTCATGAAGCGGCAAGAGGTGAAAATCACTTCACGAATACATTTTTAATGTGTGCTGCTCAAGGATTTCTGTTTGAAAAATTAAAGCAGCTAATTCACTCGATTCTCTTCTACCCTGAAGAATCAGTAATTGAAAATACAAAACAAGTATTGGCTTCAGGACAAACATCCGGCGCCGATCAGGCAGTCGGGTTTCTCGTTGGATTAAAAAGGTTTTAACATGAACGTAACAGGCATCATAAAAAAAGGCGAGTACTATGATTCAATTTCTATCATGCTGATTGCAAAACAAATTTCGGAAATGGACAGCGTGGTGGATTCAGCCGTTGTAATGGGTACGAAAGAAAACAAGTCCGTGCTTGCATCCTCCGGCTTATTGACTGAAGAATTGAAATCCGCCGAAGAGATGGATCTCATCGTTGCAGTCAAAACCAAAGACGAAGCAAATACACAAATCGTTTTGGGTAAGATTGAAAATATTTTTAATCAAAGTAAAAAATCTGATGATAGTGAAAGCTATAATCCATCAAGCATTGAAAGCGCTCTAAACGTATTGCCTGATTTAAATTTAGCGATGATCTCGGTTGCGGGTCGATACGCCAGTGATGTAGCTATGAGCGCATTGGACAAAGGATTGAATGTATTTCTTTTCTCAGATAACGTTCCGATTGAAAAAGAAATTGAATTAAAAAAGTTTGCCAAAGAGAAAAATCTATTCGTGATGGGTCCAGATTGCGGAACAGCAATCATAAATGGAGTGCCCCTTGCATTTGCAAACGTTGTCAATCGTGGGAACATCGGTGTTGTTGCTGCATCAGGTACCGGTTTACAGGAAGTTACATGTTTGATTTCGAACGCTGGGTGTGGAATTTCTCAGGCAATTGGAACAGGTGGTCGCGACGTG
>CAYGZC010000149.1:0-2350 GCA_964354225.1 uncultured Chlorobiaceae bacterium
GATTATTCTCACCGATACGATCACTGGAAAAGTTGTAGACGAGGTTGAGCAAGCAATTCAGGAAAGAGAAACGGTAATTGAGAATGTTTCTAACTCTACAATTGATCTGAAGAAAAAGCTTAGCAAATATCGTGTAAAAGAAGTATCTTCAGGTATCGAATCGCTCGTTGCAAACGCTCAGGTAGTTGATGGAATGAAGATAGTATCCGGCAAAGTAGACGTTCAAAGCGTTGACGAACTGCAGAGCTTAGGAGATACACTTCGTTCTAAACTTGGCTCTGGCGTTGGAGTACTGGGTGCTACGATTAATGAAAAAGTATCACTTGTTTGTGTTGTAACCGATGACCTTATTAAGAATAAGAGGCTCCAAGCAGGTAAGATCGTTGGAGAGATTGCAAAACTTGTTGGCGGCGGCGGAGGTGGACGTCCACACCTTGCAACTGCCGGCGGCAAAGATGTTGCGAAACTGGATGAAGCACTAACTCAAACGTCATCAATTGTTCAATCAATGCTTACAAAATAGATGATACTTAAATAACTTTTTTATTTTTGACTTTTTACTTTTGAATTGATATGGTACATTTACCTTTAACACTTCTTCATCGGCAGAAATATATACAGGATCAACTTAACGACAGCGCCGAGACGAAAAGGAAAATATTCGATTCCTGTGCGGGCGAAATCTTAAAAACAGTTGATGCTCTTATGAAAGCATTCAACGCGAAAAAGAAAGTATTGATCTGCGGCAATGGCGGCAGCGCTGCAGATGCTCAGCATATCGCTACTGAGCTGGTTATCCGCATGAACAAAGCAAATCGACCACCGCTTCCCGCGATTGCTCTCACAACAGACACCTCGATGCTCACTGCCGGTGGTAACGATATCGGTTTCGATAATGTTTTTGCCCGACAAGTTGAAGCGCTTGGAAACAACGGAGATGTACTCATTGCCATCAGCACAAGTGGAAAATCAGAGAATGTGAATCGTGCTATCAATGAGGCGAAGAAACGCGGAATGACCGTCATCGGTTTACTTGGAAAAGATGGTGGATCATCAAAGGGCATAGTTGATATTCCTATCATTATCCCATCGAACGACACGCAACGGATCCAGGAAGGGCATATCACGGTTGCCCACATCGTTTGTGGGATACTTGAAAACGAAATGTTTGGATAACGCTATGGGACGACCACGAAGAAACGATTTTCTTACTCCAACGCTTGCAGTTTTATTCGATATAATTGCAATTGAGTTTTCTTTTCTTTTTTCCTACTGGCTTAGGTTTGAAACTTCATTCTTAAATTTTCTTCCTTTAACCGAAGCAACACCACCGCTTGATGCCTATATCTATGGCTCGTTCGTAATTATACCAATCTGGCTGATCTTTTTTAATTCCCGAAAGATGTACGGTGCCCGCCGAAATGTAGCGCTTTCAGATGATTTTTATTCGATCATAAAAGTAGTAACTATTGGAATGCTCGTAGTCATGAGTGCAGCTTTTTTCTACCGGGCATTTTCTTACTCTCGCATCGTTTTTGGATTACTCTGGGTTACAACTATTGCTACAATTTTCATTGATAGATTTTTTCTTTTGCGGATTGAAAGAACAATTTACGCACAAGGCAGGGAACTGCGAAACGCTGTTATAATTGGTAACAACGAAACGGCAAATCGAATTTTTGATTCGTTACACAATCACCCTTTGCTTGGTTACAGACTATTAGGTTATTTTGCAGATTCAGAAGTGGGTAAATCTTTACAGCTATCTCAATCAAAATGGCTTGGAACGCTTGCGGAGGTTCCGGATAGGTTGGAAAGTGAACGCATCGAACTCGCAATGATTGCACTGAATTATGATGAGCACCCAAAGCTTTATAAGCTTGTTCAGGAATGCGAAGGTGTGAACGTTGAATTCATGATGGTGCCTGATCTACTTGAGATAATGACAGGTGGAATGATAGTAAAGGAAGTCGAAGGTATCCCGTTCATCAAAATCAAAGGCGTGCCGATGACAACTTGGGGTAGACTATCGAAACGCACTTTTGATTTTGTTTTTTCATCGCTATATCTGCTGTTATCTTCCCCACTTTTGTTAATCATCGCAATTGCAATCAAACTTGGCTCGAAAGGTTCTGTATTTTTCATTCAAGATAGAGTTGGACTTGATGGGAAGCATTTTCAAATGATAAAATATCGTTCGATGATTTCAGGTGCAGAAAAATATGATAAGCAAGCCGGTCTCGGAATCCAGAATGATCCAAGAAGAACTCGGATTGGGAAATTATTAAGAAGGACGAGTCTTGACGAGCTGCCTCAACTTATTAACGTATGGAAAGGACAGATGAGTCTT
>CAYGZC010000150.1:0-2548 GCA_964354225.1 uncultured Chlorobiaceae bacterium
AACCCAATGTTGGGAATTCATAGGAAACCGAGGGGATTCTCGGAGGTTTAAAGATGATCAGGATTTTTTTTATCGAGGAGATACTGCCAAGGTCAAATTTCTCCGGGCTGCTAGTCCCTCTGCCCCGGCCGATTTCCTCCCACTCGCCGCTCCCTGTCATCCCGAGAACGCCATACGACATAATTCCCTGCGCCGGGTCCAAAGGCATTTCGTCCGGGCTTCCGTGCATCCCTTCCTGCCCGCCTGTCCATCTGGCATAGACGGCGATATCATCTCCCGGACCGTTCTTGACGTTGATCTCAAGCTCAAGGGCGCCGTTGACGGATATCTCCGCATATTTCCCGTCGGGCATATAGAGCGCATCTTCAGCGTTATTGACCTGGAATGTTTCCGGAAGCACCGCCCTGGCAAAGCCCGGCTCTTTGCCTCCCTCGCCCTCCTGTTCTTGCAATCCCTGGGAAGGAGGAGACTCGGGTTCCTGCGGCGACTCTGTAGCGCCTGGCTCGGCGCCCGCTTCCCTCGAGGACTCGGAAACGGACGTGGTTAGAGCCGGCTTTTTGGCCGTCTGCTTAAGGTCAGCGTTGGTGATCACCTTAACGTTTTTTCCTTTGAGCTGCTCGCGTCTCTCCTTTTCTTTTTTCGAGACCTCAACCAGGCTTTGAGAGACCAGCACAGCCGAACACAACAAAGACACGAGAATCAAAAACAAAGTTTTTTTCATTTTCCGCCTGTGACAATATTATACTCCGGCATCCAAGAAAATCAAATTTTTCCTCATGTTCGAATAGGGCGAGGGGTGTGGGTGAAGAAGGCCATGTGGACAGAAAGCATAAAGGCGTGGTTGGCACGGTGTCAGGCCCCGCGCCGGCCGAGCGAATGGGGTGGGGGTCTTTAGCGAGGACGGACGGGGACGCACCGTGACAGGACCCACGCCTCACCGGGAGCAAATTCGCGTGCCTTCGAGCCCACGCCGCGACCCCCTGGTTCGTGAGCTCGTTCAGATACATAGGTGACACCATGGGGTATGATAGGAGTCGCCATGTATCTAAAGCCGACAACGATTTACGGGTCACTCATCCCTGGGTCTGAGTATATTCGGTCCCTGGTTCGCCAAGGCACTATCTCTCCGGATGCTGCTAGGCGCTTGAAATGGTTTGATTTTTATAGTCGGCGGGGGGATGCCCGGCTGACTTGTCGCCATTTTGGCATATCTCCTCAGACTTTCTACCGTTGGAGGAACCGCTTCGACCCTTATGACTTAACCACCCTCGAGGCCTTCAGCCGAAGGCCCTACCATGTCCGCAAACCGATGACGCCGGGGCTGGTCGAAGACCGAATCCTCGAGCTCAGACAGAAGTATCCGCGCTGGGGGAAGGATAAGCTGGTGGTCCTGTTGAGGAAACAGGGTGTTCGAGTCTCGACGTCAACGGTGGGACGGGTCATGAAGCGGCTTAAGGAGCGTGGGGTGTTGGTTGAACCCTTCAACATCCGCCAGGCCCGGGAGGCCCGGAAACGCCGGCGCAAGCCCCGCTACGCCATACGCAAGCCGCAGGGATACCGGGTGACAGCGCCGGGAGACCTCATCCAGGTCGACACCCTTCAGATCAGGCTTCAGAGCGATGATTGCCGTTGGCAGTTCAGCAGTCGGGACCTCATCTCGCGCTGGGATGTCTCTCGGGCCTATCGACGAGCCACCAGCTACACGGCATCGCTCTTTTTGGAGTATATGCAACGGAAGTTCCCCTTCCTGATCCGGGCCATCCAGATAGATGGCGGCTCGGAGTTCAAGAAGCACTTTGAGGAAGCCTGTCGGCAGCGAGGGATCCGGCTTTTCCTCATCCCCCCAAAGACGCCAAAGCTGCAATGCTATGTGGAGAGGGCCAACCGGACCCATAGAGAGGAGTTTTATGAGGTTGAAGATATCCACGAGGAACTGGAAGAACACAATAAGCAGCTGGAAGAGTGGGACAAGACCTATAATTATGTCAGGCCCCATCAATCGCTTGCTTATCTGACTCCGGCCGAATACTATCATGGCTGGCTTAAAACTCATCCGCAGCCTAGCGTGTCACTAATGTAGTGGACGAGTTCACCAGCTTGACATTGTCGAGGCTTGTATCCTATCATTTTTTTAAAGATGGGGAGATGAAGAGCTTTCATGCGAACTCCAGTTCACTTGGACCAGCAAAAAACCAACTGCCTCAAATACAAGAATGGGTTGATGCCCAAAGGCCGTTCCGCTTTTGATCATCTAATCTAAGTCGGTCGTCTTTTCGCCTCATCTCGATAGGACAAAAGCTATGGGGTGCGCGAAATTCCTTTGGCTGATGTTTCTGCTCGTGGCCTTCAGCATGCCGGCGGGGGCTGTTGGTGTTCCGCAATGGCTTGTATCCGCGGCCGACGTTAAGCTCCCTGACTATCCGCCTGAGACCGCTGCCCTAGTCCTACTCGATGAACGTAATTCCCAAATCAGCAGTTCGGGCGCTATCATTACGACTTGCCGGCGGGTAATCAAGGTCCTGCGTAAAACTGCGATTGATGCTGCGAG
>CAYGZC010000151.1:0-3174 GCA_964354225.1 uncultured Chlorobiaceae bacterium
TGAATCGCTCAAGGACATCTTCAATCGCGCCAGCCATCCAGAACATATTCTCGGGAATATGATCGTACTCACCCTCAATAATACCTTTGAAGCTACGAATGGTATCGGTGAGCTTTACATATCTGCCAGGTATGTTTGTGAATTGTTCGGCTGTAAAGAATGGTTGGGACAGGAACTTTTGAATTTTCCGTGCACGTGAAACGGTGAGCTTATCTTCATCCGATAATTCATCCATTCCAAGAATGTTGATGATATCTTGCAAATCTTTGTAGGTTTGAAGAATTTCTTTAACGCGCTTCGCTACATAATAATGTTCATCTCCCACAATACCAGGTTCAAGTATCCTTGAGGTTGAATCCAAAGGATCGACAGCGGGATAAATTCCCATGTCTGAAATTTGACGACTTAAAACTGTCGTTGCATCAAGGTGGCTGAATGTTGTTGCTGGTGCGGGATCAGTCAAGTCATCAGCAGGAACGTAGATTGCCTGTACGGATGTAATCGAGCCTTTCTTCGTTGAAGTGATGCGCTCTTGAAGCTCACCCATTTCAGTTCCAAGTGTTGGCTGGTAGCCAACAGCCGATGGCATTCGTCCCAACAGAGCAGAAACTTCAGAACCTGCTTGAACGAAACGGAAAATGTTATCTATGAAGAGAAGAACGTCTTTTCCTTCTTCATCCCGGAAATATTCTGCCATCGTCAATGCTGTCAAACCTACACGCTGACGTGCACCGGGTGGCTCATTCATCTGACCAAAGACAAGTGCAGTTTTATCTAACACACCGGATTGTTTCATTTCAAGCCATAAGTCATTCCCTTCGCGCGTTCGCTCACCAACGCCACCAAAGACTGAATAACCGCCATGATGAAGTGCGATGTTATGAATTAATTCTGTGATAATGACTGTCTTTCCGACTCCAGCACCACCAAATAACCCTGTCTTTCCACCTTTTGAATATGGCTCAAGCAAATCGATAACTTTTATTCCAGTCTCGAACATTTCTCTCCGGGTACTAAGACTCTCGAACGAAGGTGCAGGACGATGAATGGAGTATTTTTTCTCACTTTTTATAGGAGGTAAATTGTCAATCCCTTTTCCAATGATATTTATCAATCTTCCCAGTGTACTTGGACCAACGGGAACTTCTATTGGGGTTTCAAGGTCGTAAGCTTTCATCCCGCGTACTAATCCATCGGTCGAATCCATAGCAACCGTTCGCACCCGCTCTTCACCTAAATGCTGCTGGACTTCACAAATTAATTCATCCTCAACACCCTCGGTATTTTTACGAGAGATTCTAATTGCGTTTAAAATAGATGGAAGTTTTCCGCCCGAAAAATCAATATCAACAACTGGGCCTATTACCTGGACAATTTTACCTTCGTTCATGCAATTCCTTATATAATATTTGTTTACACCTCCCTACCAAAATCAGAAACCAGTTTTCAGAAGCTTTTCTGGAGGAGGTTTTATTTGAAAAGTTTTGTTAATATAGCGATTTTGATATAAATAATCAAAACATTGTGTGTAAATACAACTTGAATGTTTTGGAAAGAAATAACTAAGAACAACGAGAAACTAACTTATGAATTGATCACCAACTCTTGACCTATTACAATTCGACTCCCACGTATCTTATTCCAAGTTTTTAATTTTGTGATAGAAACTCCGAACGTTGATGCTATTCTTTGCAATGTATCCCCCTTTTTAACTGTATAAGTTATTCCATTCTTTCCTTTAGCCGTATCTTTTTGCACAACTGATACAGTTCGTATTAATGTTGAGCCATTTTCCTCCACCAAAATTTCAATCTCTTGTCCAGCTTTGATTGTTGTAGATGCTAAGCCATTCCACTTTCGAATATCCTCGGAAGCCACACCGTAATGTTTAGCAATTTTACCAAGATTGTCACCTGCTTTTACTCGATATTTTAACCATCCCGTCTTACCATGATTCGCAGGAGTTTGATCTTCTTTCTTTACTTCTTCAAAAGTTAATAGTCGGGTATGTTCAGTTTCCGAAAGATCATTGAACTTCGCGTACTTTTCCGATTTATCATTTGGAACCCAAACTGCAAGATTGGCGCCTGCCCTGATGGAGCTTCCGTAAGGTATCTCATTCCATAAGCGAATGTCACTAACACGAACATCAAACCACTCCGCAATCTTACCAAGTGTGTCACCTTTTCGGATGCGGTACAATATTTTCGATTTGCCACTCCTTGCTTCTGCTATTTGTTTTGCTTTTCGAGTTGAGCGCTTTAACGGTTTTTCAGCCGACTCATCTGAGATTGCAGCCGCATAACTCTTTGAAGTTGCTGGTACAGGGATAACCAAATCTTTACCGATAGAAATTTTGTGAGAAATAAGATGATTTGCTTCGGTAATCATGACCGATGTTACACCATACCGCTTTGCAATAGAGCTAAGTGTTTCACGTCTTTTTACTTTATGAATTATCCAATCTCTCTTTTGGTCATCCGGTATGCTGGCATAATTTTTCTGAAAGACTGCCGACTTACCTGCAGGAATTCTTAGCTCATATCCTTTGTAACCGGGAGGAGTGCACCAGCGCAATAGCTCAGGATTTAATGCACGCAATGTCTCAACGTTAATCTCAGCACACTTTGCTAAAACCGAAAGATCGATGGATTCATTTACTATTGTATATTCATAATCAAGTGAATTAGCGGGTGTAACGTCGAAACCGTAACCTTTCGGATCGAGTGCCATTGCCGTTACAGCAATGTACTGTGGTACATAGTTGCGTGTTTCGCGTGGTAAATATGGCCGTAGTTTCCAAAAATCTTGTGAACCGCTCCTTCGAATAGCCCGATAAACCCGACCAGCACCGGAGTTGTAAGCAGCTAGCGCAAGATACCAATCACCAAATTCATTATATAAATCTTTTAAATGCCGGGCAGCAGCACGTGATGCCTTCTCAAAATCCCTTCGCTCATCATACCAAAAGTTTCCATCCAACCCATAAAGTTTACCCGTCCCTTTAATGAATTGCCATATCCCAACAGCTTTCGCCCACGATCTTGCAACAGGATTCAAACCACTTTCGATCATGGAGAGATACATCAGCTCTTCAGGTACATTTTCTTCACGGAATGCTCTTTTCATCATCGGGAAATATTTCCCACCTTCATACAGCCAATGCTCGAAGTG
>CAYGZC010000152.1:0-16048 GCA_964354225.1 uncultured Chlorobiaceae bacterium
AATTGAAACCGAGCATGGTTGGCTTCTTTTCACTCATGGTGTCGGATCTATTCGGCAATATTCTATAAGCGCCATTCTTCTAGACAAAGAAAATCCTTCGAAAATTCTTGGCCGTTTAAGGGAGCCTCTCATTCATTGGACGGAGACTAACCGTTCCGGTTACGTTCCTAACGTTGTATACACTTGCGGGGTGCTCCTTCACAAAGACACACTTGTTGTTCCCTATGCTATGTCCGATCAGCAGATTACCATTTCTTTAATTTCTCTCTCTTCTCTCCTTGAAAAACTATTACATGGAACAAGTTAGCTTATACGCAAGAGCAAAGATGGAAAAAGTAAATGGCATCGGGAGCAATTCTGGCATATCTGATCGCGCAAGAAGAATTGTAAGAAGATCGAACAGTGGTGAGTGAGTTTTGAACAACGTAGATGTCGTCCAAAAAAACAGCAGTTCCCAAAACACGTTTGCTAAAATTTCGTTCACAGGTAAGCCGGAGATCGGCGATTACCTGAAGCAGAGAATCTTCATGCCCGGTGCAAGCTATCAATGGAACGATTTATTGAAGCACGCAACAGGTGAGGGCTTGACTGCGAAATATTTTGCCGAGGAGTTTGTGGGGAAATAAAATATGAAAAACTATAAATATATCTTGGTAACACTCTCATTATTATTAATCCAGAATCTTTTTTCACAGGAACAACCGATCTATCAAATCACAAAATTGGCTGATGGAATTTACGAACTTATTGCGGATGGTGGCGGATATCCGGTTAAAGTGATTGCTTCGGTTGACGATGATGGAGTTCTGATTGTGGATAGTGGTGAAAAGGAGCATGGGGATGCATTAGTCGAAGCGCTAAAGACATTCAACAAAGGGATGCCGAAGATTATCATCAATACCCATTCGCACATCGAACATTTGGGCGGCAATATCGCAATCGGGAAGGGTCCAACGATCATAGGACATAAGAATCTCAGGGACCGATACGTCAATGGTCTTTATGTTTTCAATGGGATTCCGGACAGTGCTCTTCCTAATGTCACATTTACAGATTCTCTGAGCGTGTTCTTCAACGGAGAAGAGATCAGGTTAATGGCTTTCACGGGTGCTCATGATAACAGCGACATTATCGTATGGTTCACCAAATCGAAAATTGTTTGTACCGCCGCCTTATGCAATGGCAATCATTTTCCTTCGGTGGATGGTGAACTGGATGATATTCTTAAATATCCCGAGACGGTGGCTAAAGTTATCAGCATTCTTCCTGAAGATGTTAAACTCATACCTGGGCATGGTGATGATTGTACAATGAAAGAGTACAGGGAATTCCATGATATGCTTTTACAAACTTCCGGTATTATACGGACGGAATTGGTGAAGGGAAAGAGTCTTGATCAACTTCAGGAAGAAGATATTTTAGCCGATTGGAAAACATGGGAATTGTACGTCGACCGGAATGAATGGATTCAATACTGGGTAAAAGCCATCCAGAATCCCAAAACAGCCAGCACGAAAAAGAAAGTTTATGCGCCTATCTACCATACGATTCTACAAAGCGGCGCCGACTCTGCCATTACGCTCTACAACAATCTTAAAACAATGCATTCGGATCAGTACGAGTTCCAAGAGAGAACCGCAATGTGGATCGGTAGAAGGTTGGCGTATATCGATAAGGACGATGATGCCGTTAAGTTTCTGAACCTTTGCATTAAAGAGTATCCTAATACTGAAGCCGCCGCCATAAGCCAATATTCTCTCGGAAATGTGTACTGGAATAGCGGTAACAAGAAACTCGCCAAAGAGCCGTACAAAAAATATTTAGAACGATTTCCGAAGGATGAAACCATTCTGGAAAGAATAAAAGAGATAGAAAAAGAGAAATAGAGAAGCCCATCTCTTCTCCATAGATTGGAACGGGATGGGCTTCTTTACTCAAATAAACCACGACTAAATATCGCGGGCTGTTGCAGATTATTTCACCAAAACTGCCTTTCTTATACTCTTCATCAACGATCTCCCCGTGTTCACATCTGATGCAATCAAACGATAATAGTACACACCGCTTGGCAAGCGATCTGCATTTACTGCAACTTCGTAGTTGCCGGAATTCTGCTGCTCGTTCACAAGCGTCATCACTTCCTGTCCTAATGTGTTGAACAATTTAAGTGTAATGAAACTTGAAGAAGGCACATGATACCGGATCGCGGTAATCGGGTTGAAGGGATTCGGGTAATTCTGATCGAGCTTAAACTCAGCAGGCAATTCCCCGCCAACTTCACGCACACCATTTGTTCCAAGCGCACCTATGGAAATTTCATCAAAGTAAACCGGTGTCGGATCGTTTGGATCATTGTTGAATTCCGTCAGGTAAAGATACGCAAGCGAAATATTATTGCCCCACAGACCATTATAATAAACCGTGTTTCCAATCTTGAACCTTAGTGTATCGGGATCAATAAATTGTAAGAGAATGTAATAACCTGCACTATCGGAAGAAGTACAAAGATCTGTAAACATACCATTCTGTGATTTGGCGAGCCGCCATTGCCGCAACCCAATGGGAGACTTTTCCCAGATCAACTGTAGTGAATTTCTGAAATTCTGAGGATTTTCCCAACTCATATTCTGATCGGTGAGAATAATTCTGATTGTATTATTGGAACCATTCATCTGACTCGGATCGGCAATTATTTTATATTCTATATTATGAACGCTGAAAGGTTTCTGAGAAACCACACCCAATCCCGATAAACCGCTGTTACTATTGCATTGCACTGTTAGCCGGTCGTTCCAGCACATTACTTCTGAGCCCGGTCCCCATGGATTATTGTAATTATAAGTATTCCACAACATCCACGAGGGCGACATACCATCACCCATGAATGGTTCAACGAATAGTGTTTCAGCAGGTATAAGGTTAAAATTAGCAACCGCCCCAGGCGATAAACCCCAATAAGAAGTATCGGGATACATACCGGGTGGCAATGGAAAACTACCGCCCCAATCCGTAAAATTAACACCGTACAATGGCATTGTCATTGCATCGTGGACGTGAAGCACAAAATGCCCTACCCCATCCGTCACCGAAAACGTATTACCGAACTGATCACCCCACGCATTTATCATGTATATATGTATTGGCGTCTGCCCATTTTCTTTTACATCCCCGGTAATGGTTGCATTTGTAGTGAAGCAGGTAAAATTTGATATAGAATTATTCACAATCGAATCGTTATCGCCAATTGTATAATAATGTTCATTCGGGGACATATAGGTCGGTACCACTGTGCTTTGTTCGAGGCTAATACGTCCACTTCCCGGTGCTACCATTAATTTATACATTCCACTGCCATCGGTTCGCACGCCGCTGTTATTATTTTCGGCCCGTACCTCAACATTTGCAATTGGATTAAAATTTTCATCTTCTACGTAGCCGCGAATATATGAATTAAGAGGAGACAAATAAAAATCTTGCACTTTATTTCCGGAGAACGCCATCATGGTATCAAAACTTGAGTATCGCGACATTCCACCAAAATCACTCACGTGTATATAATATGTCCCCGCATCAACAGGAACCGAGTAATGCCCGCTCCCATCACTAACATCACCTGTTCCTATATTTCCTGATGAGTCGCCTGCCCAAACCATAGCACCCGCGACAACACCTCCAGCCGTACTGTGAACGGTACCATTTAGTGTATACAACTTGGAGGGATTTAGAAATATTAAAATCCCCTCCGCGCTTGTTGGTCCCTCAGTCACATGAGCAATGATTTGCATTGAGGGCATTTTATCGGGTTTGAGAGCCGCAATTATAACTCCCGCGGCAGGATCAAGATCGATCATATCGGGTGGTGAAGTATTGTTATCAATATAAGTATCGCTTCCTACTGGTATATCCGGTGAATCAATAACACCGTTTCTATTCACATCGAGGTAGTACTCTGATATGGCTGTACCATACGGAGTAATATCCAGCTTAACGAAAAATGTATCGGTTGTTAGAATAGTAGCGGGTGAAATGAATGGTCCGTTGACCGAATTAGCGAAATGAACATAAGTGACAGCCCCACCTGCAACAGAGCGCTTTACATTTGAATGTTTGAAATTTGGAAATATTCTTTTTACACTCTGAGCCTCTACAGAGGAAACAGCCATGCAAACCAACAAAAGGTAAAAAAACGATTTCATTGTGACTCCTTTCAATATGTTATTAAAGATTAAAATAATGATTAAGATACAAGGTTTTACTCGTCAAACAAATGCCATGTGATTTATCTTACTTCTACCGCTTTCAGTACCCTTAAAAAATTTTCACCGAGAATTTTCTTCACATCCGCTTCAGAATAACCACGATTTAACAACTCCCGTGTGATATTTGGCAGAAAAGTTACATCGTCCATATCCAGCGGTGTAATGCTTATCCCGTCGAAATCTGATCCAATGCCTACAAAATCAACGCCAACGAGCTTCGCGACATAATCGAAATGATCGATTAGGACACTAAGCGGTGGGCGGATTGCTAAGTATTCTCCCTTTAAAGATTCCGTGATTGCTGAATCTTTCGAATGATCGTCACCCTTGAATGAGGTACGGAACGAATCGATGCGGGCTTTGTTTCTTTCACGCATCACTTTTTCCTTTTCAGCAAACGTACTATCGATAAAGAAAGGAGCAAAGTTGATACATACTATACCACCGCCTTTTGCGATAGCACGAATCTGATCGTCTTTCAGGTTTCGGCGATTTTTGCATAGCGACCATGCAGAAGAATGGGATGCCATTACTGGTTTCTTCGACACTTTTATAACGTCCCAGAATGTTGAATCTCCAACATGCGATATGTCTATTATCATCCCAATTTCATTCATCTTCTGAATTATTTTCTTGCCTAGCTCGGTTAGACCTTGTTGTTGTTGATTGTTTCCTCCCTTATCTTCATCTCTTGACGATGTTGCCCAGTCGGTGCTGTTATTCCATGTCAGTGTCATGTATCGGACACCTCTTCGATAAAAATGTTCAAGATTCTTGAGATTGTTCTCTATCGGATGCCCACCTTCTAATCCGAGCATTACAACAAATTTTCCCTGTTTAACAATATCCTTGATTTCTTGAGACGATTTAGCAAATTCGACTTGCAATGGATTCAGTTTAACAAAATTCTCGAACGAATCAATTTGTTCGTTTGCCATATCAAAGTAAGAACGGGTGGTTTTGTGCGGTGGTACCCAGATGGAAAATACCTCAACATCAACTCCACCCTCTTTAAATCTTATTAAATCGGAATGACCATGGTTGGTTCGCTTAGATATGTCTTCGCCGTTTACTATCCTCCCTGTAACATCATTATGCGCATCGATAACAATTGCATCGAAGTGAATCTTTTTATAATCATTTCCATTCATAAAACCAAAATAGAAAATACTGGCTAAAATAAATATGGAAATAATAGTTCGACTAATGAACATCGTCGAACGAAATAGGAAAAACTATTGACATTAAATTAAAATTCACCTTCATATAAAAATAATAAGAGACTCCGGCGTGGATAATCAGAATACCACCAGAGTCTCTTGAATTAATTTGTGATAGATAAAATCACATTGTTGGAGCGCTAGTGCCGCCTTCAGATTCCTTTGCTTTCATCTTAATATCCTGGATTTCCTTTCGGACTTCCTGGGCTTTCTTCTTAAGCTCATTCATCTCTTTGCGGACACGTGTACCTGCCGACTTGTTTCCTTTTTCGTAGAACTTGATAAAGTCCTTCTCAAAACTGCTCAACAAGTCACGTAATTCAGTGAATCTACCCATGTGTTCCTCCATATTATTGTTATTGTGATTGATTATTTATTTTTTGGTTTAATTTTCAGTTGTTTAGATTTTACATACTCTTTGTACAGTTTACCCAATAGAGCGTCCCGTCGATCATACAATCGCTTCAACGATCTCGGTTTTGCATTGGCTAACGCGTACGATGTCAAAATCGGTAATGCTATAGTTGTATCAACATAAGTTACTACCGTATCTGGCAACATATCAGGATTTATCTTACGCCATGTCACGGCTTCTGACGGAGTGGCGCCGGAAAGCCCACCCGTGTCAGGGCGTGCATCAGTTATTTGTAAAAAATAATCATGCCCTTTTTCATCGATCCCTAAAACTTCCTGGATTTGCGGTTCAGTTTGAAGTATAAAGTTTTTCGGAGAACCACCACCAAGTACGAAAACACCACTCTTTCCACCTTTCCGCTTCACATCAAGGACTATTGCGGCTGTTTCATTTACATCAAGCAAAATGTCCAGTTTTATTTTGTTACCATCCAACGAAGCTTCTGCAATATTCATCCCAATGGAGCTATCTCCGGGAGAAGAACAATAAACAGGTACTCCACACTTATAAGCCGTTGCCAATACACTGCTATTTTGGATACCAAGAACCTTTTCACGTTCTGCGACATATTTTCCTATCCGATAGTGCAATTCGGCAGTTCCCATTTCTGCTTGGAATTCATCAAGGCGCATGATTTTCTTAAAAAAGGCATCAGTCGATAGCAGTACATCATAATCAAAAAAAACATCATAAATACGCACTACTCCCTTTTCTCGAAGATAGCGATCATCGGTAAATGGCGATCCACGATACATCGATTTACCGATTGCAAAATGGGTGTCATGGTAAAGATTTGCACCAGTGCTTACAATCCAATCAATAAATCCAGCTTTCATTAATGGAACGATACACGAACCTCCTAAACCAGCCGGAGTTAATGCACCTGTAAGACTAATACCTATTGTTACATCAGATTTTAGCATCTTTTGGGTAAATAGATGAGCCGCTTCTCTTAATCTTCCAGAATTATACGCTTGGAAATAATCATCGATAAGATTAGTTACCGAAATGTTCTTCAGAATGGGTTTCGGAACTATCGGTTTACTGCTCAGAAATTTATTTTTCAGCGATTTCATGATGGCTAAAATATACAAAATTTAAAGAATTAAGCAAGGAAAATCTTCAAAAAACGAAAGATTTTAAAGGTATGGGGAAAACAGGTCAAAATGAGGTAATTTTAAAGGAAAAATCAACCGCAGAGCACGCTTCCACCATTCACATTGAGAATTTCACCAACGATATTATCCGCAAGGTTCGAAGCAAGAAAAATAACAGGTCCAGCGATTTCTTCTGGTGTTCCTACCTTTCCACGAGCAATTGATTTCACAATTTCCTTTGTCTCTTTTAAATTTTTAAAAACATCTGAAACCATATCTGTATTAACCCATCCCGGAGCAACACAGTTTACCCAAATTCCATCTCTGATCAATTCTGGACCTAATGATTTTGTAAAAGCGATAATCCCACCCTTTGATGCAGCATAATGTGAATGGAGTGCTTCCCCTCTTTGTCCGGCAGTACTCGAAATATTGATAATACGACCATATCTTTGCTTCTGCATTATTGGAACAACAACATTACACATATTAAATGTACCTGTTAGATTTATCTCAATCGTCCGTTGCCATTGTTTTGGTGTCATTTCACCAATTTTGCCATATTCCCAAATCCCTGCGTTATTTACGAGAATATCGATCCGTTGAAATTTATTTCTAACATTTTTCACAATATTATTACAATCAGCATAATTTTCGATTCTTCCCCTAATGGCTATGCCATTGCATCCAAGATCATTGATTTTCTTAAGGATTTTTCTTGCTGAATGTAGATCTCTTCTGTAAATAACAGCGACATCGGCTCCTGCCTGAGCGAGCATAACAGCAGTTGCAGCACCAATTCCGCGTGAACCCCCAGTCACTAACGCAACTTGATTTGAAAGATCAATCATACAATCCTTTCTTAAATTGATTCTGCATATTGATGCGATTAATGTACGGTAATAGAAATAATAATTCAAATATTTTAAGTGAAGGGGTATTGCAATCGAAAAAGAAAAATCTTATCTTTGGTAAAAGGAGACCATATATGAACAACCAGAAACCTCCCAATCAAAATACTGAAATCACTGTAGAACGAATCTACGAAGTTTTAAAACAATGCAACGACCCGGAGATCCCCGTTAACATTGTGGATCTTGGACTTATATACCAAATCAAAATAAAAGATGATTGGGTTGGAATAACAATGACACTGACAACCCCCGGCTGTGGGATGGGCGGCTACATAGCAAACGATGTGAAAGAAAAATTGTTGGAAATCCCCGGCGTTCACGAAGCGGATGTGAAGATCATCTGGGAGCCACAGTGGAACACCTCGATGATAACGGAAGAAGGTAAGAAGAAATTAGGTATGAAATAATTGCAGGCTAAAAATCATATACAACACACCTCTGAGGTAAGTTGTAGATACATCTTTAAACATTAAACCTAAAAAATATCACATCACCATCCTTTACAACATAATCGTGTCCATGCACAGCGAAGTGACCTTTTTCCCTTATGGCATATTCAGAGCCGTACTTGACTAAATCTGCATATTTAATCACTTCTGCACGGATGAAACCTCTCTCAAAATCAGTGTGAATTTTACCTGAGGCGCGCGGGGCTTTCGTTCCCTGTGTTACTGTCCATGCACGTAGTTCTTTTTCATTGTGTGTAAAGAACGTAATGAGATTTAACAACCCATAACCTTCATGGATAACTTTATCCAATCCGGACTCTGACAAACCCAAATCTTGTAAAAATTCTTCCCGCTCATCATACGACATATTTGCAATCTCTGCCTCCATCTCTGCATCAACCAATATCACTTTAGCTCCCTCGTCATTAGCAACCTTACGCACTGCCTGCGTATATTCATTTTCTTTTGTAAGCCCATCCTCGTCCACGTTGGCAACATACATTACCGGTTTGTTAGTAAGCAAATGAAGATAGTCAAAATGGTCTCTCTCTATTTCCTCAACTTTATACGACCGAACAGGTTTCCCACCACCAACATGATTTTTCAGCTTTGTATAAAATTCAATCTCCTGTTTAATCTTTTTATCGCCACTTTTTGCCTTCTTTTCCATCTCGTGTAGTTTCTTCTCAATCGTATCCAAATCTCTGAACAGCAGCTCAGTCTCAACAATTTCAATATCCCGCCGTGGATTGAGATCTTTCTCAACATGTATAACATCTTCGTTCTTGAAACATCGAACTACATGTGCAATCGCATCCACTTCCCGGATATGTGCAAGAAACTGATTACCAAGTCCTTCTCCCTTGCTTGCGTTTCTCACAAGACCTGCAATATCAACAAATTCAATTGTTGTGGGAATTACTTTAGGGGGTTTAAAAATCTTTGCTAAATCATCAAGTCGTTTATCAGGTACAGCAACAACTCCAACCTGCGGCTCAATCGTTGTAAATGGAAAGTTAGCTACTCGAGCACCAGCAGCAGTAATTGCGTTAAACAATGTCGACTTTCCCACGTTTGGGAGTCCGACAATTCCGCAGTTGAATCCCATGTATTATCTCTTCAATTTAAAAGATAAGATAAATCGATTTTTCGAAATGTACAGAATATTTATTAATAATCCAACGAAAAGAAAAAGTTGTATCGTGGAAATCAGTTTGTAGCTGATATGTTAAGGGCAGGTTTAATTGATAATATCTTTGCGCTAGGCGCTTTTTCAAGGTTCAGTTGGCGTCGGATTGATCGTAGTTCTTTCATGTGTATATCGATCTTTTCGAGACTTCCAAGCAGAATTTTTAAAAATATTTCTTTTTTACCCACGGGAAGACTGGGATTTTCCAAATGATACATTGCAAGTCGGATAACACTTAGCGGATTATTTATTTCATGCATCAATGATGCTAAAGAATCATTTGTTGCCTTCAATCGATGATAGAGAACATCGTACTCCTTCGCTTTCTTTTTGAGAATAGTATGTTCAACGGCACTCATGAATGTCCACCCGAACAGTGGGGTATCAATTTCAGCGATGTTTAAAACATCATCAACACCAACTTTGTTATACTTACGTGGCACTAGAGCTTCACTTTGTTTCGAGAGGATGAAAATTGGAACTATTGTGTTATGTGCCCGAAATATCTTAGTCAGGTGCAAAATCGCTGCTGAAGAAATTTGTCCGCTGAACAATATAACATCAAGCCGATCTCCTGCGTCTTTGAAGATTGCCTCTGCATTGGTAATCTCAGCATCAGTTATTATTAATTTTATTGAGTTAAGATTCAATAGCTTTTTCTTAAGAGATAGCTTATTGGAATTATGAGTTTCAATAAGAAGAACTCTGAGGGATTTCATTTAAAATAAAAGAAAATAAGTTAATTGTTTATGGACAATGTTTCAAATTGAATGGACAACTTTTTTCCGAACCTCAACGCCGTTAAATAGTGCCCGCAACGCTTGTCGAAGTTCATGAACAGGTTTTACTTTTTCCCATACTTCATCAGCTACGGTAGTAGCAAGTCTTTCTCGGACTTCTGCATCGATAAAACCTGATAAGACGACGATCTTAATAGCATTATCTTTCTTGCGTGTTCTTAAAAGATCAAGAACTTGGAATCCATCGATCTTCGGCATTTTGAGATCTAAGAATACAACGTTTGGCTTCTTTTCACCAATTAAAAGTAATGCTTCGTATCCATCATCTGTTATGATTACATTTGCATCGGGAAACTCGGAACAAATTGTTTCGCGAAGTAATAGAGCATACGTCATTTCATCGTCCACGATAAGAAATGTAGTTTGTCTCTCGTCAACGAAATTAAAAGGGACGTCTAAGCCGGATTTTTCAATAAACTCTTTCAAGTCACCGGGCCAAATTCTGTAATGACCACCATAGGTGGTAAATGCTTTCATTGCACCCCGATAAATCCAGTTTAAAACTGTCTTCTTGCTGACCTGGCAAACTTTTGCAACCAGCCCCACACTCAGCGGCTTTCGATAAACTGCTGCAAGCTTTAAACCGGTTGGACTTTGTCTGTATTCAACCATTTTATAATGATAATAATCTAATCGAATTTATTTAAATATAATAGACAGGGATAAATGGAAGGTGACAAGAATCACCCGTTGATAGAGCCATCACGTGGATAGAGAGTAAGATTGAATTCCCCGTTGCCTGGGGCGAGATGATTCCTTAATAAAACGATTTACAGGTTTTTAATGACACGTACAACCTTCCATACAAACATAACATCTCTCTTGCGGACGGTTACGGGTTCAAAGCTTATGTTTAGTGGAATCAAATGAATGTAATTTTCCTCAATTTTAATTTTCTTCAGAACATCTTCATCGTTGACACGGACAACACAAATATCACCATTGCGAACTTCTTGGTGTGGGCTGACTACTACAACATCTCCATCCTCGATCTTAGGAGACATGCTTTTACCTCTCACAATCAGCGCAAAAGCACTTTGATCTTTGATATTATCAACTGTGATATAGCGTTCCACGTGATCAGGGTGAAACATTGCCGCTGTCTTCCCTGCAGGAACGGAAGAAAGTAATGGGATATTGACAAGCGAAACTTTTTGCAGAATAGACTCTTTATTGAAAGGTATAATCTTTCCATGCGGTTGAGGTGATGGATACATTGCCCCTTCTCCTACTAGCAGCCATTCAGGGCGAACGCCTGTAAATTTTGCCAACCTTAATAAGTAATTACTATCAGGAACTTGCATCCCTTTCTCCCAACGCTGGAGGGTACGGCTTGCAACGTCCACTTTTTCAGCTAAAGAATTCTGATCAAGTTCTTTACTTTCGCGGGCAGTGCGAATGCGTTCTCCTATTTTTGATTTCATGGTTTTCTTTACCTCAGTTAATGCCAATTTTGTCTTTTCTAAGGACATATTTGTCTAACATACGAATATACAATTTCTCCGGAAAGATGTCAAGGAAATTATTGTATCAGAATTTTGAAAAGATAATGGCATTTATAAGGAAGGAGAGACAGATTGCGATTTATAATCTTAAAATGGAAAAATCCTAACCAGTATTTTCACTAGTAAAGTAGGTCATCTATTACGTTCTACGATATTATTTCCTTTACTATCTGTTGGAACATTCGGAAATAATCTTAAATAATATTCACCTTGATCCGATTGTTCGGCTATTATGCCGATATCTTTATCTGCAACCTGATATTCTGTAATCAAACGTGCTATTTCATTTACCAAGAGATCTGTCATCCGCACACCCAGAAATCTATCTTTTCCAGTCCGATATGAGTTGCTGATAATAGGAATAATAAATTTCGGTAAACCCTCCATATCATCTGCCGCTATAGATGGATTATTAACATCGAACATGTTAAAATCTGGTTTAAACCCGGCTGGTACGATACCCGCCCAATGGAATGGCGTTCCTTCCGTACTCAGTTCATTATAGTATGTTTGCTGAAGGATCGGTTTCAATGGAATACGATGAACCTGAAGGGGTTCTTGTAAATCACGTTCGCCATCATCAGTGAGTGAAGAATCAATATCTTCCTCCTTAAATTTTGCCATCGAGGAGATACTGTTTGAGGGCTTAACGATTTTTGAAACTACCTCGGGAGTGCTCGTCCGGTTGGTGCGTCGATATGATTTCGGGAAATCTCGATTTGTAGTATCAAGTACTGTCACAGTACTACTAGTTTTTTTTGAGCCAAGCAATTCAATCCAATTTCTTATCCGAATATCTATTGTATCGTTCTTCTTGTTGCTCGCATTGAATGATATGATCCGGTATGTTTCAGCATTCTCAGGTGGGAAAAAGAGCTTATGTAATGAATCGACCCGAATTATTCGTGGTGAAACGAGACCAAAAGCACGATTTACTTGGTGAGAAATTTTCTTCCCGGTCAATTCAAGTGCGTGGTCGATTGCAGTGACGAGTTTATAATATTCGGATGGTCGCTCTCTAACTTTCTTTGATAACTCAAGGTAAATCCAATGACCAAATCCGACGCTGTCATTTGAAAAAATACCCTGGTAATTCCATCCGCCTGACAGTCTTGCATATCCCGAATCATACATTGCAAGTCCACAGTTAAATCCGGCGGCACGCAAGGAATCACGGAATGCTAAACTGATTTGGGATATCCCCCATTGTTCATCAGATGTCTTGCCATTGCTTATGATGACATCTGTTGCACTTATCGGGTAGGGGAAAGAATTTTCATCATAACTGTGTAACGATAGTGTTACATGTGTAAGATCGGAAAGCATCTCATGTGTTCGCTCGAATATGCTCTTCTTCATACGACCGACATCTGCAGTCAATTTCCCTAGTATCGAACGCCGGCTGGTACCGGCAATTAGTAGCCATTCTCCCTTGAGGGAACGGAATATTTCAGTCCCAATTATCAGTGCATGTGCATCATCAAGTGGATGATTGATATGTATGTATAACCTTTTTTTGTGATTCCGATTGTATATGAATGTCCCCCAACCTTTTCGCACAGGATATTTTTCTTTAATTATATCATATATGTCACCAGTGCTGGCGTCTTTCATTGATAGAAGATCATAATTATACCTACCCAAAAAATACTTACAACTATCAAGTGAATGTGATCGAAATAGCGATAAAACTTTATTCCATTCAACAAAGTCGCTCTCTGTTGGAATCGAATATATATCAGAGTTTGCAACCGGCATTTGGGTAACTAATTCTTGTATGAATTTATTAAAATTATCAGGCTGTGTCTTCTGATTCAACGTTAAAGATGGAGTTAGAAACAAGATTAGAGACAGTACAACATTAGATAATATTTTATTTTGATTCTGCAATTGAAATATTTTAGATTAAAGCCCGAAAGATGATGCAGGAAAAGGACTAATCCTTTTTAGTATTCAATTAAAACATAATAAATTGGCATGAGGAAGTCAAGAACCTAAATCACAACCATTTAAAAAAACATCGTCTTGAAACAAAAACATATATGAGTCTATTTTTAGACGAATTTAGCAGTTTTTATCAAATTTTAAGAAAAAAACAACATCTTTGTATGGCACAAACATTGTAATTTAAACGGAAAGAAGCGACAAATTGTAATAACTCTGAAAGGATATTGCGATGAAACAATTTCTCATATTATTAACTTTATCGATTATTTGGTCTGGATTAGCATACTCTAAACCCTATATTCAGACATCTGCCAGTTTTGGGATTTTCCATTCATCACTATCACGTTATGGTGAGTGGATTGAATCTGATTTTGGATATGCCTGGCGGCCCATGCACGTTGTTCACAACTGGCGTCCATATCTCCATGGTCGTTGGGTATGGACCGATTATGGCTGGTACTGGGTTTCGAACGAACCATTTGGTTGGGCAACATTTCACTATGGACGATGGAATTATGACGACTATTATGGATGGATATGGATTCCCGATTACGATTGGGGACCCGCTTGGGTTGAGTGGTGTTACAATGATGACTATATCGGATGGGCACCATTACCAACTTATGCAACTTTCAATATAAGTTTTGGAATTACTTTTTCGAATCACTGGGTAACACCTTACCATTACTGGAATTTCATTCCATGTAGATATTTTACTACAACGCGAATAGTCGATCATGTTCAGCCGGTTGATCGAAACCGACGTATCTATGGCGAAACCCGTGGTGTGGAGCATATTAGATATGAAGGTAATCGCGTGATCAATCGTGGCATCGACGTTAATACAGTAGAACAACGAACCAATACACGAATTAGAAGGGTTGAAGTTGTTAATCGAGAACGAGGTGAAAGCGAACGATTCGTGCGTGAGGGAGGCAGAGAAAGAATTGAAACATATCGTCCGCAGATTGAAAAAAGAGCGGGTGAGGAGCAATCTCGCTCCATGGATACTCGACGAAAAGATAATAAGCCCAGCATTGATCGTGGAAGATCAATCGAATTGCCCAAGCGGGATACACCCACTGGTCGTGATGCGGTTCGTGACCGTGGTGAGATCAGAGAGCGCGTTCCTTCCGAGCGCCGGATAGAAACAACTCAACCTCAACAACGGGACTTCCAACAAGAACAACAGCAGAGAGATAAGCGTCAGGAGTCTTTCGAACGGCGACGTGAACAACAACGCGATCAGTGGCAGCGCCGACAAGAAGACCAGCGAATGCGAGAACAGCAAGTGCGAGAAAATCGAAATAGAGAAATGCCTCGGTACGAAAAACATCAGCCACAAATACGTGAACGCTCTGCACCACAGATAAGAGAACGCCTCCAGCCCACACAGCGATCTCCCGAACGTCGGGAAGAATCACGTGGTAACACGGGAAAAAAACGAAGACCGTAAACGGCAATTTTGAAAAAGGTAGTCAATTTAGGTTGCCTTTTTCATTTATATACTAAACCAATAGCTCGCTTTCAGAAGCAAGATGTTCGTTGGAGAAACACGGAACGTATCATCAATATCATCCTTAAAAGAGTCAAAATAATCTTCTTTCTCGTTGCTGCGTGCTTGTGACCAAACCAGATACAGCGTGCTTCCCGGTAAATACTCCCAACGTAGAACGATATTCGTGTTCAGCGATTGCTCGTTTTGGTCTTCAGGTGAAAAATGGTCTGGTGATTCAAAATTGGATGTACCAACAAGTTGACGATAATTATTGTGATGCACCTTGGCGAGAAACACCTGACTATAGAACTGGAGTGTTAGATCCCGTGTGAAGGTAATCGTGCTGCGAAGAGTAAAGTTGTGCTCGATTGTACTTCGGTCTGCAAATATACTTTTTTCAAAATCACCAATGATGATCGACTCGAACCATGCTTCTTGATTCTTGACGTACTGGTATACATATTCAAAATCCCATTCCATCCACGAGAGCGGTTTCAGACTGACCGCAATCTCGCTTTCAACCTGTTTTTTCAATTTAATATCCCAACCGAAATTCTGCTGCAAGTAAAAAACGACATCGTTTCGTTCGTCGGTCTCAAGAGAAATCCCTGCTTGATAATTTCTCGGTTTCCGATAAAGACCATTCCCTCTCGTTTCACGATCATCATACATCCCGATATCAACGCCGACTTCTCCCTCTATCCTCCAATAATTCGTGAAGAGAAGCTCGCTGCTCAGTCGACTCTCGCGTGAGA